>CAVDHG010000038.1:0-12308 GCA_963608725.1 Agathobacter rectalis
GCGGAGAGAGGGGAAACGCGGTTGCGGAGGGGGGGGATTCTGTGGGAAGGAGGGGGTGGTGGGGGTTGTGGTAGAATAAGTCTATGGATTTTGATGTTATTGTTCGGCGGGCGGAGATTCTGGACGGTTCGGGCGCGAAGGCGTATCGAGCCGACGTTGGGCTGTGCGGAGAACGCATTGTCGCCATCGGGGATCTCAGTGGCGTTCAGGGTCAGACAGAGGTTGATGCCTCGGGGCTGTGGCTCCTGCCCGGGCTCATCGACGTTCATACCCACTCCGACGCCTTCCTGCTGCTTGAACCGTGGTGCCCGAGTAAGCTTTTACAAGGGGTTACGACGGAGATCGGGGGTCAGTGCGGAGGCAGTGCTGCTCCGCGCCTTAACGGAGCGCGGTTGCCCTCGGATTGGGAGGCGCAGACGTATCCGGCGCGTCCGGGCAGAGAGGCGAAGGGTCCCAATTGGGACACCGTGGCGGATTACCGTCAGTGCTTCGAAGCGGCGCGCCCCGCGCTCAACTTCATCCTCTTTGCAGGGCACAACACCATCCGAAAGGGCGTGATGGGCGATGCACCTCGGGCAGCGACCCCGGAAGAGACGCGCTCCATGGTGCGCACGCTGGAGCAAGCCCTCGACGAGGGGGCATGGGGGCTGACAACGGGGCTTATCTATCACCCCGGCGTGCACAGTCGCCCGGAGGAAGTCGAAGCCCTCGTTCGGGCGTGCGCCCAGAAGCACGGCGTCTATGCCACGCATATGCGCAGTGAAGGCGATCGCCTCCTCGAAGCCATCGACGAAGTGCTCACCCTCTCCCGCGTAACAGGCGTGCGCACAGAGATTTCGCACCTAAAGACGAGCGGAAAGGCGAATTGGCACAAGTTGCCCGACGCCTTGGCGAAGATTGAGTCGGCGCGTGCAGAAGGCTTACAGGTACACTCCGACCGTTATCCCTACCTCTCGGCGGGGACGGACTTGGATATCGTCTTGCCGGACTGGGCTTCGGCAGGCGGGAACGCGGCTATCCGTGCGCACTTGGCGAGCGCAGAAGACCGGACGCGGATTGCCTCCGAACTGGATACCTCGGGGCGCGACCCAAGCGCAATCATGATTGGCGGGACGTGGAGCGCGGAGACGCGGGCTTACTCTGGGAAGACGTTGGCAGAAATCATGGCGGAGACGGGCGAGACGCTGGGCGAAGCGATCGTGCGGATTCTGCGAGCCGATGGGAGCCAGACGGGGGCTTTCTTCTTCGGGATGTGCGAAGCGAACATGAAGACGATCCTGCGTCAGCCCTGGGTGATGGCGGGGTCGGACGCTTCGCTCCGTGCGCCGTGGGGGGTGTTGGGGAAGGACTATCCGCACCCGCGGGCATACGGCACACACCCGCGCTTCTTCCGCGTGTTAACCGAGGAGCTGGGGATTGCGCCCGAGGAGGCAGTCCGACGCATGACGGGGCTTCCAGCCGAGGCGTTCGGCATTCGCGATCGGGGCTTCATCCGGGAAGGACACTTTGCCGACTTGGTGCTCATCGACCCCACGACCTGGCGCGACCAAGCAACCTATCGCGCACCGCACCGATTCGCTTCGGGCGTGCAGGCAGTGTGGGTTAACGGGTCGCCCGTGGTGATGGGCGGTCAACTCAACCCCACCGCTCCGAGGCGGGGGCGCTTCCTTGAGCGAAGCGGGAGCTAACGCGCTCCGGGCGGGCGCACGGCTGTGCTACAATACAAACACTATGGGCTTAGAGTCTACACTCCTTAATCTTATCCGGAAGACGGCGTGCGAATTGCCGGGCGATATACTTTCGGCACTGGCGTCGGCGAAGGGGAAAGAGCAGGAGCAGACGGCAGTTTCGATTCTGGAGACGGTTTGCGCAAACTGTGCGCTCGCCAAAGCGCAGTCCTCCCCGCTCTGCCAGGACACCGGGACTCTGACTTTCTTTTGGCGCATTCCGGCAGGTGCGTCGCAGCGAAGACTCGTTGCGCTGACGGCAGAAGCGGTGCGCCAAGCGACGGCGCGGGGTTGGCTCCGCAAGAACACGATTGAGACGCTCACCGGGAAATCGGTGGATGACAACGTCGCGCCCGGGATTCCGGTACACCACTTCGAGGAGTGTGCGCCGGGAGAGGGGGCGCAGGTTACGCTTCTTCTGAAAGGCGGGGGGAGCGAAAACATGAGCTGCCAATACGCCCTGCCGGATGCGAGGCTTCATGCGGGGCGAGACCTAGAAGGCGTGCGCGCCTGCGTGCTGGACGCGGTGCAACGGATTCAGGGGCAAGGGTGCGCTCCGGGCATACTCGGCGTTTGCATTGGCGCAGACCGAGCGGAAGGATACGCGGCGGCGAAGGCGCAACTGTTGCGTTCGCTCGATGACGTTTCACCCGTGCCGGAGCTGGCAGAGCTGGAGACGCGGCTCCTGCAAGAAGGAAACAGCTTAGGAATCGGACCGATGGGACTAGGGGGCGAGACGACGCTACTGGGCGTTAAGTGCACGGCACGCACGCGCCTCCCGGCATCCTACTTCGTCAGTATCGCCTATGCGTGCTGGGCGTGTCGCCGTCAGAGCGTGGCATTGCCGGAGCTGGATGGAGCGGAAGGCGGAAGGGAAGAGGCGTAACATGCGAACGCTGGATTGCGATTACTTGGTGGTTGGCTCCGGGATTGCCGGGATGATGGCGGCGTTGGGGCTTGCCGGGCATGGGCGCGTGTTGCTCGTTACAAAGCGGAACCTGGAGGAGGCGAACACCAACTATGCGCAGGGCGGGATCTCCTGCGTGATGGGGAAGGATGACACCTTCGACCTGCATGTGGCAGATACGCTGGACGCCGGCGCAGGGCTGTGCAACGAGGCAGTGGTGCGCAAGATTGTCGAGGCGGGACCCAAGTGCCTGCGCAAGCTGATTGATATGGGCGTGCCCTTCTCCATGAGCGAAGGGAGCGCGTGCCCGGAAGGGTTCGACTTGACGCGGGAGGGCGGGCACACGCGGCGGCGCATCCTCCACGCCGGCGACATCACCGGGCACGAGGTGGAGCAGACGGTGGCTGCGCGGTTGCGGGCGACCAAGGGCATCCACGTTTGCGAGAATACGCTCCTGATCGATTTGGTGACGACGCGCTTCCTGCGGGTGGAGGGCGAGAACCGCGTGGTGGGGGCGTATCTGCTGAGTGAAGAGACCGGCGAAATCTGGGCGGTGCGCACGGGAGCGGTGATTCTCGCTGCCGGCGGGTGCGGGAAGGTGTACCAATATACCTGCAATCCGGACGTGGCAACGGGAGACGGCGTGGCGATCGCGTGGCGAGCCGGAGCCGAAATCCGGAACATGGAGATGGTGCAGTTCCACCCGACGTGCCTCTATCACCCGAAGGCGAAGCGGTTCTTAATTAGTGAAGCGGTGCGCGGGGAGGGAGCCGAGCTGGTTACGCGAGACGGTAAGCCCTTCATGGAGCAGTATGACGCACGCGGGTCGTTGGCTCCGCGGGATATTGTGGCGCGGGCAATCGACTCCGAAATGAAGAAGCGCGGGGACGCCTATTGCTGTTTGGATATTCGTGCGAAGGGGGAGGCGTACTTGAAGGCGCGTTTCCCCGGCATCTATGCCAAGTGCCTGGAGTTCGGGATCGACATGGCGAAGGATTTGATTCCGATTGTCCCGGCAGCGCATTACTGTTGCGGAGGAATCGCCGCGGAGGTCGACGGGCGGACAACGCTCGAGGGGCTGTATGCGATTGGCGAGTGTGCGTGCACGGGGTTGCACGGAGCGAACCGGCTGGCGAGTAACTCGCTCCTGGAGGCTCTCGTCTGCGCCTGTATGTGCGCGGAAAAACTCTCTGCCGAGGCGGTGCCCTCGGTGGCGCACCTGACGATTCCGGACTGGGTCTACGGGCACGCCGTCCCGACCGACGAGGCGGTGTTGGTGGCGCACAATTGGCAGGAGTTGCGGACGTGCATGTGGGACTACGTAGGCATTGTCCGGACGAATAAGAGGCTTCAGCGGGCACTCCGGCGGGTGCGCAACCTGCGCGAGGAAATCAATCAGTACTACTTCGACTATCTGGTAACGGCGGACATCCTGGAGCTTCGCAACATTGCCGACGTCGCAGAGCTGATCATTACCTCCGCCATGAATCGCCATGAGAGCCGAGGCTTGCATTACACGCTGGACTGGCCCGAGAAACTGCGAATCGCCCGCGACACGAAGCTGGTGCGTGCGCCGGAGCGCGAGTGGTAGAGAGGCAAGGGAAGGCGGGAGTGAACGTCTGGATCAACAATCCCTTTGACAACCTGCCGGGCGAGGGGCGGCGTCCGCAACGGTATGCCATGCTCTGCCGGGCGTTGGCGCGAGCGGGGCACACCGTAACGCTTTGGAGTAGCGACTTCTCCCACGCGCTGAAGAAGCCCCGGCGGTTGGAGGCGGTCTATCAGGCTCCGGAAGGGTTTACGGTGCGCCTGATTCCGACGGTGCCGTATAAGGACAATATCGGGTTGCGCCGGGCGTGGAGTCATGCGCGGTATGCGAGCGCGTGGAAGAAGCTTGCGGAGCGGGCGGTGGAGGCGGGCGAACTGCCCCCGCCTCAGCTGGTCTTGACGTCGTGGCCGCCGGTTGAGACGGCAGAGGTGGCGCGGGCGTTCCGCCGGCAGTGGGGGTGCAAGGTGGTGCTGGACATTATGGATGCCTGGCCCGAGAACTTCTACCGTCTGCTCCCCGGCTCGAAGCGGGTGCGCGAACTGCTTGGCGCGGTGCTCTTTTGGCGTTATCGCCGGGCGGAGCGCAAGGCGTGCAAGGAGGCGGACGCAGTCTCGGCGGTTGGGCTAACCTATCTCAATCGGGCGTCGAAGCTGGGGTGCAAGGCGTCGAGGCACCTCTGCTACCACGGAATCATGCGGATGAATAACGGCGCGTTCCGGTATAACTTGGATGAGTCCGAGCCGTTGCGCGTGGTGTACGTGGGGAACATGGGGCGGAGTTACGATTTGGCGACGGTGGTGCGTGGCGTGCGGATGCTCGCGGAGGCGGGCGAGCGCGTCCGGCTCGACCTTGCGGGGACGGGGCCGAAGGAGCCGATGTTGCGCGCCATGGCAAAGGGATGCGAGGCGATTCGCTTCTATGGCTACCTCAGCAACGAGGACATGCAGCAGCTCTTGGCGGACTCGGATGTGGCAGTGGTGCCCATGTTCCCGGATAGCTGGGTGGCAGTGCCCTACAAGCTGGCGGACTACACGGCGGCGGGGCTGCCCATGATCTGTTGCCTAACGGGCGAGACGCGCCAGCTGATTGAGCGTTACCGGGCGGGGACGATGTACACCGTTGGGGACGTGGAGGATTTCAAGCGCGTACTCTTGGGCTATCTGCACGGGCGCAGCCGCCTGACCAGCGAGTCCATCGCGAGTGCCCGAATCGCGAAAGAGAACTTCCTGATGGATGACATCTATCCGGAGTTCGTTCGTTTCCTTACGGAGCTTTAGGTCGACGTCCAACCCTTGGAGCGAGTTATGACAGTTCAGCAAACCTTCCTTGCCAACCTCCTTCGCAAGACCGAGCTTTTCTCCGAGGCGCAGTTGCAACGCCTCGTGGAGGCGAGCAGTAACAGCGAGGGTGGCATCACGGGTGCGGTTGTCCGCCTTGAGCTTGCCAAGGAAGCCGAATTCCTAGCGAAGTTGGCTCCGATCTTGGGGATGGAATACGTTGACCTCGAGCGCGTCCACCCCTCCGAGGAAGCCCTCGCCTCGCTCTCCGTGCGCGCCGTAACGCAGTATCGCGCTCTCCCGCTCGCGGTTCAGGATGGGACGCTCGCCGTGGTGCTCTCCGATCCCTTCGATACGCTAGCCTCCGATGGTATCCGCCTGGCAGGGGGGAAGCCAGTGCGCGTCTGCCTGGCACCCGCCGAAGCGGTCGATAAGGCGATTAAGAAGTACTACGGCGTCGGCGCGGAAGCCATCGAGAAGATGATCGAGGATGGTCGCTACGAAGTCTCTGAGGACGCGAACATCTCCAAGATCGACGTGAACGAGGTGGGGCAAGAGGCGTCCATCGTCCGCTTCGTCAACCAGATTATCGCCGAGGCGGATCGGCAGGGCGCGACGGACATCCACGTGGAGCCGATGGAGGACGAGCTGCGCATCCGCTACCGCATCGACGGCATGCTCCACAAGGTCGACGTCCCCCCGCAGCTCAACCGCCTGAAGGCTGCCATCATATCCCGCCTCAAAGTCATGGCGAACCTCGACATCGCCGAGAAGCGTCTTCCGATGGACGGGCGCATAGGCATCCGCCTGAATGGCGAGGATATCGACATCCGCGTCTCCACGTGCCCCACGGCATACGGCGAAAGCGTCTCGCTGCGTCTCTTGCAGAAGGCGGGGAACTTCGTCCAGCTGAAGGATCTGGGCATGAGCGAGCGCGACTTCGCCCTGACGGAGAAGCTCATCACGCGCCCGAACGGCATCATCCTCGTTACGGGGCCTACCGGGTCGGGCAAGTCCACCTCGCTCTACGCCTTCCTGCACGAGATCAACAAGGTCTCCGTGCGCATCATGACGGCTGAAGACCCCATCGAATACGAGATGAAGGGCATCAACCAAGTGCTCGTGCGCTCCGACATCGGCTTGACCTTCGCTCGCGCCCTGCGCGCCTTCCTGCGTCAGGATCCGGACATCATTATGGTCGGCGAAATCCGCGACGGCGAAACGGCGGAGATCGCCATCAACGCCTCCCTCACCGGGCACCTCGTCTTCTCCACCTTACATACCAATGACGCCGCCGGTGCCTTCGCCCGCTTGGTGGATATGGGTGCCGAGCCCTTCCTCGTGGCGTCTGCCGTGGCGGGCGTCCTTGCGCAACGCTTGGCTCGCCGGCTTTGCCCGAAGTGCCGAGAGCAGGTTGCGCTCAAGGCTGGCTGGTGGGATCAACCGGAGCCTCCGCCCCAAGACTTCGTCTACGCGCCGACCGGGTGCGACGCCTGCTCGCGCACCGGCTACCGGGGGCGCGGAGCGATCTTCGAGCTTCTCAACGTCTCCGAGAACATCGGCTCGCTCATCATCGGGCGCAAGTCCTCCGCCGAGATCCGCAAGGCAGCCATGGCAGAAGGCATGGCAACGCTCCGCCAGGACGGCTGGCGCAAGGTCTTCAACGGCTTTACGTCCGTCGAGGAGCTGATGCGCGTTACGGAAGACGCCAAGTAAAGCCTCCCGCCCTACCCACTCTCAATCCTCTTTCTCCCCCTCCCGGCGCGGTGTGCGTTTGGGCGCGGGGTACTATTTATGGTAAAATAGACGGAGTTTTTGAAAGGATTTGAACGATGCAAAAACAACGCCCGGTTTGCTTGATTATTCGCGATGGTTGGGGAATGAATGCCCGCTTTGCGGGGAACTCCGTCTTTCAGGCGCAGACGCCGGTGATTGACCGCTTGCGTGCGCGTTACCCGTGGAGCCGGATTGAGTGCTCGGGCGAGGCGGTCGGCTTGCCGGAAGGGTACCAAGGCTCCTCCGAAGTGGGGCACCTCAACATGGGCGCCGGGCGCATCGTGGAGCAAGAGCTCAAGCGCATTGACGACGGCTTGAAGAGTGGCGAGCTCTTCAAGAGCCCGAAGTGGGAAGCTCTCATAAGCAACTGGAAGAGCAACCAGTCGCAACTCCACCTCATGGGACTTCTGCAAGATGAGGGCGTGCACGCCCACCAGGAGCACCTCTTCAAGATAATGCGCCGGGCGCGACAGGAGAATCCGGCGGGTAAAATCGTCATCCATCCTTTCTTGGACGGTCGCGACACCCCCCCGCGCTCCACGCTTGAATACCTCGCCAAGCTCGCCACGGTGATGGCGGAGGTCGGCAACTGCACGATCGGCACCGCCATGGGTCGCTACTACGCCATGGATCGCTCCAAGAACTGGGTGCTCACCTCCGAAGCCTTTGAATGCATCGTCTCCGCGCAGGGCAAGCGCTACGCCACCGTCGAGGAAGCCGTGCACGACGCTTACGACCACCTCAAGACCCCCGATGGCACCCCCATGACCGATGAGTACATCCCCTGCGCCGTGATTGGCGACTACGCCGGCGTGAAGGATGGCGACAGCGTCATGCACACGAACTACCGTCAGGATCGCGCCATCCAGCTCACCCAAGCCTTCGTGTGCGACGACTATCAGGGCACGCGCTCCGTCCGCCCCAAAGTCGTCTACCTCGGCTTCACGCGCTACTGGGACGAATTCCAGGATTACCTCCTCGGCGCCATGGGTGGCGACGGCGGGATGGATATGCTCCTCGGGGAGGTCGTCTCCCGCGCCGGGCTTCGCCAGTTGCGCATCGCCGAGACGCAGAAGTTCCGCCACGTAACCTCCTTCTTCAACGGCAAGAGCACCAAGCCCTACCCCGGCGAGGATCAGGTCGACGTCCCCAGTCGCTTCGACCCTGCCACCTTCGCCTCCCACCCGGAGATGGAAGCCTACAACGTTACCTCCGAGCTCCTGAAGCGTCTGGAAGATAACCCCTACGGCTTCATCGTCGTGAACTACGCCAACTGCGACATGGTGGGGCACACTGGCGACCTTGCCGCCGCGACCCGTGCCGTCGAAATCGTCGATGAATGCGTCGGCAAGCTCTTGAAGCGACTCGAAGAGCTGGACGCCCACGTCCTCATCACTGCCGACCACGGCAACGCCGAGCAGATGATCGACTACACCACCGGGATGCCCAAGACCTCCCACACCCTCAACAAGGTCGAGTGCATCTACGTCTCCCGAGACGCCGACCTGCGCACCATGCGCCCGGACGGCAAGCTCTCCGACATCGCGGTAACCTGCCTCGACCTCCTCGGGCTGGAAAAGCCCGCGCAGATGACGGCAGATAATCTCTTCGTCTGATTCCAACTCGCGCAGTCGTGCGCCCGGAAGCCTAAGTCGCTCCGAGCGCACGCAAGGAGGCGTTATGGATAAGGAACATCTCGGGCGGATCACCCGCCTTCAGCAAGCCATGGAGGAAGCCGGTGTGGACGCCGCCTTCCTCTACTCTGCGGTCAATCGTTTCTACTTCACCGGGCTTTCCACCAGCAATGGGCTTCTCCTCGTTGAACGGCAGGGCGCGCCCATTTTCTACACGGACTTCCGCTACATCGAAGCTGCGCACCGCGTCCTGAAGGGTTTCGATATTCGCAAGTTCAAGCCCGCCACCGAGCAACTCGCCGATTACGCCAAGGCTGCGAAATCGTGGAAGACGATTGGCTACGAAGGCAACCTCACCGTTGCCCAGTTCCTCCCCCTCCAAGAGGCAATGGCGAACGCCGAGTGGACGAGCATCACGGCGATGATCTCCGCCTTGCGAGGCGTCAAGTCCGCGCACGAGCTGGAGATCCTCCGCCGGAGTGCTGCGGCGAACGACGCCTTGTTCGCCTCCCTCATGGAAGTCTTCCGCCCCGGCATGAGCGAACTAGAGATGCTCCGGCAGTTTCGCATGAAGGAAGCGGCGCGGGGACTCACCGAGTCCTTCGACCCCATCCTCTGCGCCGGCACCAACGCCGTTGAGTGCCACCACCAGCCCGATGACTCCATCCTCAAGCCGAATAGCGAGCTACTCATCGACATGGGCGTAACGGTCGACCACTACTGCTCGGACATGACGCGCACCGTCTTCTTCGGCAAGCCCACGCCCATCTTCCAGGAGATCCACAAGATTGTCCTGGAAGCCAATCGCGCCGTCGTCTCCGCCGTCAAGCCCGGCATGCGCTGTTGCGACATCGACCGCCTGGCGCGGGACATCATCGGCAAATATGGCTACGCCGACTACTTCGATCACGGCTTGGGGCACAGCGTGGGTCTGGAAATCCACGAGATGCCGAGCTTCTCGCGAACCTGCGAAACCATCCTTGAGCCGGGCATGGTCATCACCGACGAACCGGGCATCTACCTCCCCGGAAAGGTCGGCGTCCGCATCGAAGACTTGCTCGTCGTTACCGAGACGGGGTGCGAAGAGCTTTCCAAGACGCCCCACGACATCATCCTCCCATGAACAAACCTTCAAAAGAACAGCGCATCGCCGCCCTCGTCCGCTCCCTCCTCATCGAGCTGGGTGAAGACCCCGACCGCGAAGGACTCCAGAAAACCCCCCTGCGCGTGGCACGCTCCATGGCGTACCTTACGCAAGGCTACAAGCAGACCCCTAAGAAGGTGCTCAATGGAGCCGTCTTCGCCTCCTCGGCGAATAACATGGTCATCGTGCGCGATATTGAGGTCTACTCCCTCTGCGAGCACCACCTTCTCCCCTTCTACGGGCGTTGCCACGTGGGCTATATTGCCAACGGCAAAGTGGTCGGCTTGAGCAAGATCGCCCGGATTGTGGAATGCTTCGCTCGCCGTTTGCAGATCCAGGAACGGCTCACCGAGGAAATCGCACACGCCATTGAGGAGATTACGGGTGCCGAAGGCGTGGGTGTGGTGATGAGTTGCGCACACCTCTGCATGATGATGCGTGGCGTGGAGAAGCAGAACGCCGTTACGGTTACTTCCTCCGTCCTCGGCTCCTTCCGCGAAGACCCCGGCGTCCGCGCCGAGTTTATGAGCCTCGTGCGCTAGCTCCCCCCCTACCCCTTAAAAAAGAAAGGCGTTCCGGTTTTCCCGGAACGCTTCTTTTTTGCTTGGTGAGCAGAGCTTTTGCTCGCCAAGGATACGTTAGCAATGCCCTTGGGCAATCATCGCATCGGCAACCTTCACGAAGCCTGCCACGTTCGCACCGAAGAGGTAGTCGCCCTTCTTGCCGAAACGCTCGGCGGTGGTGTACGCGTTGTCGTGGATCGCCTTCATGATGCCTTTGAGGCGGGCGTCGACTTCTTCAGCCGTCCACGCCAGGCGCATGGAGTTCTGGCACATTTCGAGACCAGACGTCGCCACGCCACCGGCGTTCGAAGCCTTGCCCGGCGCGTAGAGAATGCCCGCCTGCTGGAAGGCTTCAACCGCTTCGAGGGTGGAGGGCATATTCGCGCCCTCTGCCACGAGCTTGCACCCGTTCTTGATGAGGGTCTTAGCAGCTTCGCCATCCAGCTCGTTCTGCGTGGCGCAGGGGAAGGCGCAATCGCAGGCGATGCCCCAGGGCTTCTTGTCGGGCGTATAGGTCGCGCCCTTGAACTGCTCGGCGTAGGCACTGATGCGCCCGCGCTTGACGTTCTTCAGCTCCATGACATACGCGAGCTTCTCCTCGTCGATGCCGTCCGGGTCGTAGATGAACCCGTTGGAATCGGAGAGCGTAACCACCTTCGCGCCAAGCTGTTGGAGCTTCTGCACGGCGAACTGCGCCACGTTGCCCGAACCCGAGACGAGGCAGGTCTTGCCCTTCAGGGTGTCGCCGGCGGTCTTCATCATGTTGTCGGCGAAGTAGATCAAGCCGTAGCCGGTGGCTTCCGGGCGGATGAGCGAACCGCCCCAGGTCAACCCCTTGCCCGTGAGCACGCCCGTGAACTCGTTCGCGAGCCGCTTGTACTGCCCGAACATATACCCGATTTCACGCGCACCCGTGCCGATGTCGCCCGCCGGGACGTCCGTATCCGCGCCGATGTGACGGAAGAGCTCGGTCATGAAGCTCTGGCAGAAGCGCATCACTTCGTTATCGCTCTTGCCCTTGGGGTCGAAGTCCGAGCCACCCTTACCGCCACCCATGGGGAGCGTGGTAAGCGAGTTCTTGAACACTTGCTCGAAGCCGAGGAACTTCAGAATCCCGAGGTTGACCGAGGGGTGCAACCGCAACCCGCCTTTGTAGGGGCCAATCGCGGAGTTGAACTGCACGCGGAAGCCACGGTTGACGCGGTACTTGCCCTGGTCATCCACCCACGGCACGCGGAACTGAATCACGCGCTCGGGTTCAACAATACGCTCCAAAATGGCATACTTCTCATACCGCTCATCGGAAGCAATCACCGTCTCCAACGACCCAAACACTTCGGTAACGGCTTGGAGGAACTCCTTTTCGTGGGCGTTCTTAGCGATCGTCTCGTCGAGCACCCGTGCAACATATGCGTTCATGTTTCGCCTTTCGTTCTGCATTTTCTGAACCGCAAACCGGGGATACAGTCTACCACCTTTTTCCTCTCCCCGCAACCCTTTTCCAACTTCCCCCCTCCACCCTACTTTTCCCCACCTTTCCCAACCGTCCACCCCCACCCCCGCAACCGAGTTCGGTGTCTCTCCGCACCGCGTTTCACCCGATCGCGGTGCGGAGACCGGGGAAAGTCGGTTCAAGGGGGAGAAGAGGAAGGGCTTTTACAAAAATGTAAAAGAGGGGGAAATCGGGGGTGTCCGAACCGCGATCGAGGTGTCTCCGGTTCGCGTTTGGGG
>CAVDHG010000039.1:0-12306 GCA_963608725.1 Agathobacter rectalis
GTTTGGGGTCTCTCCGCACCGCGTTTGACCCAAACGCGAACCGGAGACACCTCGATCGCGGTGCGGACACCCCTCTTTTTACCCCCTTTTACATTTTTGTAAAAGCCCTCCTTTTTACCCCCCTTGAACCGACTTCCCCCGGTCTCCGCACCGAGATTGACCCAAACGCGGTGCGGAGAGACCCCAAACTCGGTTGCGGGGCGGATTGGGTTTGAACCGAGTTTGGGGGGTGTCCGCCTCGCGTTTGCCTCCTCTCCGCCTCGCGTCTCCCCCGATCGCGGTTGCGGGGGAGGGGGGATTTCGGCAGAAAAAGAGCAGAAAAGGCGTTTTTTCTCCAAACTTTTTTAGGCGGGGAGGGGGGAGAAAAGGGGCTTAGAGGGGTATTTGCGGAATAAGCTATTGGCTTTACGGGATTTATCCATGAAGGGGGGGGGGTGAGTATCAGCAAAAAAAGGTTGCAACGAATTGAATAAGTGTGGTACAGTGGAATCACTTTAGGGAGAAGTAGACCTTTTATGTTGAGCCGATTTTGGATTTTTGCCGGACTCTTCCTCTTCTGCGGGTGCGAGTTGTTCCGCCCCGCGGGGATTGAAGTCGTTGCGCCCGCAGACTTGCAGCCGGGGATCATCGTCCCGCAACTGCGCGTTGGTGTGAAGGTGCGGATCTCGATTGTCGCTTCCGGGGAACCGGTGATGGAAGAGACGGTGAAGGAGGTCTCGGCTTCGGGCGATATTGTGCTTCCCTATATTCAGCGGGTGCACTGCGCGGGCATGACGATTGAGGAGTTTCAAGAAGAGTTGACAAAGCGGTACGCGGAGTTCTACCGTGAGCCCTTGGTTTCGGCGTACTACGTGCCGGTCTCGGAGGGTGGTTCCTCGCCGTATGGCTCGGTCTTAGTTACCGGATGCGTGGGGCAGCAAGGCGTGGTGAGCATCCCGCCGACGTGCGACCTCACGGTGATGCAGGCGTTGCAACTGGCTGGAGGCATGGGTCAGTGGGCGAACGTAAACGCCGTGTGCGTTACGCGGAGCCTCGCGAATGGCACCAAGCAACAGACGTTGATTGATACGGAGCGTATTGGCAGGCGGGGAGCTTCTGAGCTGAATATCCGCCTGATGCCCGGAGACGTGCTCGACGTCCCGGAAAGCAGTTTCTAGAGAGGATGAAATAGGAGAAATGACGATGAAACACGCAGGATTCTTGCTTCTCGCCACCCTCTTGGTGGCAGGCGTTGCTTCCGCGGCACTGACGAATGCGGATTTGGCTCCGCAGGCGATCGTGCAAGCCGTTAAGGCAAAGCCCGCTGCTCAGCGCACGGCGTATGCCAGGCAAGTGCTTGAAGCCGTTGCCGCCCGCCCGGCAGACGATGCCTCCAAGGTGCAGGCATTGACCACCGCTTCGCGTGCGCTCCTCACGGGCGCAGGCTCCATCAGCATGATTGCCGAAATCTTTAATACGATCCCGGTGGAGCACTTGCAGGGCGTGGCTCAGCTCCTGGCAACGGAGAACTTCGACCAGAAGGCGAACAACATGACCGACGCGCAGTATGACGAGTTCTGCGAGAAGGTGGTCTCCTCCGCTTCGCGTTATATTGAGGCGTCCGGTACCGATTCGCCCGCCGTGCGCATGAGCATTCTTTCGGCAACCTTCACCAGCGCGTCCGCCAATCCGGATCGGACGCGCCCGAGACTCATTGCTGCGCTCCCGGTGGCTGTGCAAGCTGCGGCTGCGACTTACATCGCCGCCTCCGAGGCGGGCAACCGCGAAGTCATCGCCGCCGCTGCCGGCGTGGATGAAGTTACGGAAACGCCGAAAGACCCCGACGCCGAGCACGTGGTGCCTGCCGCTGCTGCTGCCGCCACGGCGGTTGCCGTAGCGAGTGCGACTTCGGCGGATTCCGCTGCTGCTTCCGAAGCTGGTGCCACCGCGACCGCGGAGGCGACCGCTCCGGCTCCGGCGCAAGCGAAGGATGACTATTTGGAGCCTAATCCGCCTCCCGCCTCCTCGGACGAAGAGAAGAAGGAAGTGGACGTAAAGGTCCCGCTTCTGTCGCGTTTCACGAACGATGTGCTGGGTATTACGATTGATACGATGGAAGCCTCGATGTACGACTGGCAACCTGGGTCGTTCCTGCCTGCGACGTTTTCGCCGACGACCTCTGCTGGCATCTTGACGGGTATTGACGAGGGCACCCTCGACAACCAGCCCGATTACCTCCCGCTGAACCCGAAACAGCGGAAAGATAATATTGACCGTAATCCCAGCCCGAGCCCAAGCCCGAGCCCCGTCTACGGGAACCAAAGCCTCATCTAACGCCGATTTCTGGAGCAAGAACCATGAAGAAACCTATACAGTTTGCGGCGTTCCTCTGCGGGTGCTTATTCTCGTCGGCATTGCTGGCGGCGAGTGCAGGACCGGGGCAGGGATTTGTGTTCGGTCCGCGTGACGCGTGGCGACTCTCTCCGCGGGTGAGCATCGGCGCATTCTGGGAGAACAACGCCAGGAACACCCATAACAACGAGAAGTCCGGGGGCGGTTGGCGCGTCCAGCCTGCGCTTTCGCTGACGTATTCGGGGAGTGAGCACGGCGGGCTTTCGTTGAACGGCTTCTACTCCATGGAGCGGGGCTTCGATAGCAAGGACGCGGAGGACAGCGATTCCTATGGCGTTAACCTTTCGCTCAACCGCGAGCTGTCGCGGAACCTGACGTTGACCATGTCGGCTGCTTATTCCCGCTCGGAAAACGACAGCTTCTATGGCGAAGGGTGGGACTCCTCCAACCCCGGGCTCTCGCGCATTGATACCGATAAGTCTGAGCACTATAACGCCAATGCCGCGCTCGGCTACACGGGTGAGCGGTGGCGTTGGTCGGTTGGCTTGGGCTGGGGTCGCACGAAGAACCTGACCGGGAACAAGAACGAGTCCGACACCTATAACGCCTCGGTCATGGTGGGGCGCGCCATTGCCGCGCATCACTACTGGAACTTCTCGCTCTCGACCTCATGGGACGACGCCACGCAGAGCTCGCAGTCTTACTACGCGATGACGGGTTTCTCGGGTTCGATCTCGAATCGACTGACCTACAGCACGCTCCTGGGCGTGAGCTTCTATGATTACTCGGGTAAGGACTACATCGAAGGGCGCGGGAATGATAGTGATCGCCCCGTAACGCCGTCCTATTCGGCGAGCTTAGCCTATAAGATGAATCGCACCTTCGCGCTCTCTTTGGCACTCTCCTCGCAGTACAAGCCTGAGTATGTCTACTCTCAGGATTGGTACTACGTCTGGGCGCACACCCTAACGGGCGCGGTGAGTGCGCAGTGGTCGGAGAAGTGGAGTTCGCGACTCAACGTTGCCTTCGTCTACGAACAGCACGTGGACGTGGTGGACGATGGGTATGATGATTTTGACCGCACTTACCTGCAATTCTCCTTCAGCACTTCCTACCAGGTGAACAGCTATATGTCCGTCTATGCGGGAGCCTCCTGGAAGACCGACCAGATGTCTGAGAACCACGGCGATGACACGCGGGCGAACGACCTCCGGGGAGATATCGGGCTCTCCTTCGTCTTCTAAGGCGAGGAAGCATAGACCGTGCTCCGGTTGTTGCTGACGAAATACTGGGTGCTTGTCCACCTGATCGCGGTGGCGGGCATCCTTTGTTTTATCCCCGAACCCTCGATGGGGCTGGGGGTGTGGTTGGCAGGAAGTCTGCTGGCAATGATGCTCTTCCTGCCCCCGGTCTTGAAGGGGGAGAGCTTCTGGTTGGCACGCGTTCGCGTGGCGACTGCGCTGAAGCGGGATGTGGTGTGCTGGGCGGGACTGCTGGCGGTGCTGTATGTGGCAGTGGCTCTCTTTAATGGTCCGCGCACGGCAGTCTATGAGGCGGAGTTGCGCCGTTGGATCTTTACGGCTCCGCCGTTGCCTCTCCTGCCTTCCTCGATTACGCCGGAGCATGGGGCGCCCTTTTTCGCGGGTTTGCTCGGCGGATTGGTGGGGGCTTTGGCAGTGCGGTGCGCGTTGCCACGCGGTCAGAGGTTGATTGCACTTGTGGGGATCGGGGCGTTGACGGGCGTCTTCATGCTCGGCTGTGCGGTGGCGGCGTGCGTGCGGGGACAACTGCCGGAAGTTTCGTGGCTCGGGGGCGGAGTGGGCGTTGGGGCTTTGGCAGTGCTGATGTTTTGCGTTTGCTTCGGCACGGCGTGCGAGACCTTCTTAGAGGGACACTGGCGCACCTTCAGCTGGGCTTTGGTGGCGGCGTGCGCGAATGCGTTGGGCGTGATAGCGGTCTCTCCGATTTCGTTCATTGGGCTTGCAGTAGTTGCCGTGCTGTTCCTGCTCGGAGTCGCAGTGGTGGCGATCCGTGGCGGGGGGCGTTATCCGCATATGTTGTGGTATTTGGCTCTGGTGGGTGCTCCACTCTTCGCGTTGGCGATCGGGCTGGGGTTGCGACCGGGGTCGGCGGCGTTGCTGAGCACCTCGGGCGAGTGGGGGGAGATGTGCGGGGCATTCTGGGAGCAATGGGTCTTCCGCGCCGGGCTTGCCTTCAAGGCGTTGGGCGCGGAGCCGATGCTGGGGTTGGGACCGGACGGCTTTTCGCAGGCAGGGCAGTTCTTCGTGAAGGGGCGCCACGCGTGGGCACTTTGGAAGGCGGGAGGCACGGCGTTGCCTTGCGACCTCTTCTTGCTTCTGGCGGAGCGGGGGATGCTTGGGGCGTTGTTGCTCTTGCTCCCGGGCGCGGCGATGCTCGGGCGGTGCCTGATGCGCTGGGTGGAGTTCCGGCAGAGCGTGCGCAAGCACTACAGTATGCGTTACCTCTTTGTTTTGATCGGTTCGCTGGTCGGTGTCGTGAGCGTGCTCGTGATGAGTTTCCTGGGTGCGCCACTCCATGTGCCGGCGGTGTTGGGCGTGTTTTTGATAGTCTGTGCGTGCATGGGTGGCTGGATGCCAAGACCGCGTTAAGCACGCACGTTGCTTGTTGAAAGGGTTTCCTGACTATGGCAGACGATACAGAGCAGAAGGGGCGTAGCCTTTATTACCACCGCTACTCGCCACAGATCATGGGCTCCGGGGGAGGCTCAACTTACGGCGCGTCCTACGGTTCTTCGTATGGGAGCGCGTATGGCTCGACCTATGGCGGAGCCGATGGGAACGAGGGCGGAGCGGGCGTCCTGAGCGTGGGGCGCATCTTGTGCGTGTGCGCGACGCACTGGATGACGATCTTCGTCTTCCTCATCCTGGGTCTCTTGGCGGCGTTTGTGGTCTATCAGCTTATCCCGAACAAGTGGGAAGCCGAGGCGTATTACGAAATGTTCGCCCGGAGTCCCTCCTACGTGCCGGGGCAGGTGTATGCCGATGAAGGCGTCGGGGGCGGTGGCACGGGGTCGCTGAAGGAAGTCTTCAATACGCGCCGGGAGCTCTTTAAGACGCGGGCAGTCTACAAGGCGGTGATTGACCTTTATCGCACGGAGCACGCTAGCTCCGCGGTGCCGACCGATGAGCTGTTGCGCATCCTGCAGGAAGACACGGAGATGGAGTTGCTTCCGATGTCGCGCCTCGTCAAGGTTACGGTGCAGGCGAACGACCCGACGGTTGCGGCGGATTTGGCGAATGCCTACGTGACCACCTGCCGGACGTTCATGGGCGACCAGAATAAGGCGATCTCCGAGACTGCCGTGGCGTATCTCACGGTAACGCTCGACAACGAGGAGCATATCCTCGCCCAGATGGACAACGAGTTGCTCGACCTTCGCAAGAGCCGGAAGATCGACAGCCTCAAGCGCGAGCGCGAGAACACGCAGGCGCGGTTGTCGGCGTTGGACGGACGCTCCGTCGCCTTGGAGACGCAGATCTCCGCTTCGAAGGAATTGCTGATCGCTCTGGCGGCAATCAAGGAAGACCCCACGCAGTTCGGCACGTTGCCTGAGAGCGTCCCGCGTTCGGCGGAGGTGGCAACGGCGTTTCAGCGTTGGCAGGATGCATCCATCGCCAAGCGGACGTTGCTCACGCGCCTGACCGAGAATCACCCCGACGTGAAGCTCAAGGCGCGCGAGGAGGAAGTCTACCGCGACCAGTTTGTGGAGACGGCTCAGCGGGCGTACACCACGAGCAAGGCGCAGTTGGAATTCCTGGAGCGGCAACGTCAGCCCGTGGTTGAGGAAGCGTCGGGTCTGCGGGCGCGGTTGATCGGGCTGGATACCGACATCATCAGCGCGGAGATGGCGATTCAGCAGTTGGAACGTGCGCGGGACATCGAAGTCGAGAAGGCGACCGATATTCGCACGCGGGTGCGCATCGCTGCCATGAAGGCGGACGAGAACGCCGCGACAATCAAGCCCGTGCGTGAAGCGATGGTGCCCGAGAAGCCCGCCTCCCCGAATCCCTACATTATCTTTGCCGTGGGCGTCTTTGGTGGCGCGTTCATCGGTATCCTCTTTGTCCTCTTGCTTGACCGCATGGAGGACAAGCTCGTGGGCGTGGCGGACATCGAGCAGCGTCTGCGCCTGAAGGCTTTGGCGGTGCTCCCGCACCTGAGGCGGAAACAGCGTTCGCAGGTGGCGCTCACGATGCACGCCGAGCCCTTCTCGCAGTATGCCGAAAGTATGGCAGGGCTGCGCAATCTCTTGGACTCGCCGACCTACCACGACCTCACGAAGGTGATTCTGTGCATGTCCACTCAGCCGGCAGAGGGGAAGACGTGCACGTCGTGCAACTTGGCGACGGCTTATGCGCAAGCCGGGCAGAAGACCTTGCTGGTTGACTTCGATATGCGCCGCCCGCGCCTCGCGAGTATCTTTGGTCGCCCGGCGGATTCCTTCGCCTCCCTGCCTCACGTCCTGGCGCAGAATGACTCCTCGCTTTTCGACACGCTCCCGCAGAAGTCGGAGATCCCGAGCTTGGACGTGGTCTTCTCCCGCGCATCGCGTTCCATCAGTCCCTCTGTGCTCATGGGCACAAACATTATCACTGAGTTCTTTGCCTGGGCTCGGCGCAACTACGACCACGTGATTATCGACTCCCCGCCCTTCGGGCTGGTGGGCGACGTCATCGTCCTAGCGAACTTGGTGGATTCCGTCCTCCTTGTGGCGACGCCGGACAAGACGCGCTTTGGACCCATCCAGTTCGCTACCCGTCGCCTCACCGAGGTGGGGGCGCGCTTGCTGGGCGTGCTCGTGAACAACGTAGACTTCGGTCGCTGGGCTGGCTTTAGCAAGTACGAAACGCGCTACGGTTACGCCACATCGACCTACGTCCCGAGGACGAAGGGCAAGGACTCCGCCGAGGATCTAAAGAAGGCGGTCTTTACGGTCGGCTCGGAGGATTCTGCGCCAACGCCACAGGTAGATCCCGACGATCGCCCGGTGGATGATGCTCTGGCGTCGGACGACGATTGATTCCGCCGAAGCAACTGAAAGAAGAACCGCGCCCCTTGCGTGGTTCTTCTTTTTATAAGGACAAGGAATGACTCTCACGGCACAGCTTTACGTGGTGGCAACACCGCTCGGGAATCTCGGGGACCTGACACCCCGTGCTCGGGAGGCGCTTGCCTCCGCGCCCGTCATTGCTTGCGAGGATACCCGGCGCACGTGGCAACTTCTCTCGGCTCTGGGCATCCCGCGTCCGGAACTCTTTTCCTACCGCCAGGGCAACGAAGAGCAGGTAACGCGCCGTATCGTCGGGCTGGTGCGTGCCGGAACGCCCGTGGCGTTGTGCTCGGATGGCGGGTATCCGGGAATCAGCGACCCGGGTTATCGGGTTATCCGCACGTTTGCGCAAGAGGCTCTTCCCTATACGGTGCTCCCCGGTCCGTGCAGTGTGGAGCTTGCCCTCTTGCTCTCGGGGCTCCCGACTTCCAGCTACACCTTCAAGGGCTTTCCCCCGAGGAAGAGTGGTGCGTTGCGAAAGTTCTTTGAGCAAGAGCGGGAGTTACCGCACACCTTGGTTTGCTTGGAGTCCCCCTTCCGGTTGGTGGCGAGTCTGGGGATGGCGTTGGAAGTGTTGGGCGACCGCGAGGCTGCGGTTTGCATGGAGATGACGAAGTTGCACGAGCGGACGCTTCGTGGTACACTCTCCTATATCTTGGCGCACCTGAAGGAACACCCGCCGAAGGGCGAGGCGACCTTTGTGGTTGCGGGGGCGAATCCGAAATTCGACCACTCTGAAGGATAGTTGGAGCAGACACATGGTTGGTAAAGGGCAGTGTTTTCTGGGCGTCTTGGCGATGCTTGTGGCGGGTGCGGCGTGCGCGGACACGCTAACGACCACATCTGGCGACGTCATCAACGGCACGATTCAGGGCATCCACGGCGGGAAGGTGATCATCGAGACCGCCTTTGCCGGGACGCTGAAGATTGATCGCGCTCTTCTCAGCAAGATGGACTACACCCCGCAGGGCGAGATCTTCGCGCGCACGAACCCCACGCTCCAAGATAAAAGTGCCGTAACCGTCTCTCGCGACGCAGAGGGAAATCTCATCCTCATCCCGGAGGGCGACAAGGCGAAGGCTCTTGCCCTCTCGGACGTCTCCACCATTTGGGGCGCGCACGAGAACGACCCCGACTTCCCGCCCATCAAGCGGTGGGCTTTCAGCGCGAGCCTCGGCTTCTCCGGAACCTCCGGCTCAAGCTCCACGGTTTCGATGTCTGCCTATGTAGACGCCGTGCGCACGGGCGAGAGCACCACCTTTAAGACCTACGCCTCTATGAACAAAACCCGGAGCGAGAGCGAGACTACTGCCGAGCGGTACATCGCCGGCTTGGACTTCGAGCACCGCCCCACGGCGATCCTCTCGTGGTACGTGCGCGACGAAGCCCAGCACAACCGCTTCAGCGACTACAAGCTGCGTAACGTCCTTGGCGCAGGTCTCGGCTTCTACGTCTGGAACACCAAAACCGAGGGGCGCGTTTCGATGTTGCGCTTCCGCGCCGGTCTCGCGCACACCTACACGGAGCACTACGCGCATAAGGCTGCCGACCCCACTTCCCGCGTGACGGATAGCGACGTGGCTCTCGATCTGGGCATTCTCTTCCACCACGACCTCGCCTGTGGCGTGAGCTGGAACACGGAAATCACCTACACGCCCCTCATCGACGACCTTGAGGATGGCACGCTCATACACGAGAGTAAGCTCTCCTACCTCATGACGGAGCTTGGCGTGGTCAACGAACATCTCTCAGACATCGCTCTCGAAGCGGGCATGCGCAACGAGTATCAGACGCGCCCCTCCCCCGGAACGAACCACTCCGATACCTCGTGGTACGTTCGCCTAAAGAAGACGTGGTAAGGAGCGCATGATGGAGCCTCTCAAACTGGGCGTCAATATCGACCACGCCGCGACCCTCCGCCAGGCGCGTGGCGTGGATTACCCCGACCTCAAAGCCCTCGCTCGCCTTGTGGAAGAGGCGGGAGCTGCCGGGATCACCATTCACCTTCGCGAAGACCGCCGGCATATTCAGGATGCGGATGTCTACGCCTTGCGTCAATCGCTGACCTCGCGGATGAATCTTGAGATGGCGAACAATCCCGAGATCGTGCGTATTGCTCTGGATGTCCGCCCCGACGAAGTTTGCCTCGTGCCCGAACGTCGACAGGAGCTGACCACGGAGGGCGGTCTGGATGCAGCCGGGCAGTTGGAAGCACTGCGCCCCACGGTGAAGGCTCTTTCCGCGAACGGCACGCATGTTTCGCTCTTTATTGCTCCCGAGAAGCGTCAACTCGAAGCCGCTGCCGAGCTGGGCGCGCCCTACGTGGAGTTGCACACCGGTGCTTACGCGAACGCCACGGGTGATGCTCTCAAGCGCGAGTTGGAGGCTCTCCACGCCGCCGCCGCCTATGGCGCAACGCTCGGACTGCGCGTCAACGCCGGGCACGGGCTGACGATGAGCAACGTCGGAGCCTTGCTGGATATCCCCAACTTAGACACGCTCAATATCGGGCATAGCATCATCGCGCACGCGCTCTTTGTGGGCATTGCCCAATCCGTCCGCGATATGCTTGCGGCGATGGCGCGGTGAGTGCTGTCCATGTCGCAACCTCTCCCGCCTTCTTCCCCTGCTCCCCAACCTCCGGGCACTTACGAAATCCTCCACGAAGACGCCAAGAGCGGTGCACGCTTGGGGCGTTTGTGGACGCGTCATGGCGCGATTGAAACGCCCGTCTTCATGCCCGTGGGCACGCAAGCCACGGTGAAGACCCTCAGCGCGGAGGATCTGGAGCACCTCGGCGCGTCAATCATCCTCGGCAACACCTATCACCTCATGCTTCGCCCCGGCATGGAGGTCATGGAGCAACTGGGCGGTCTGCACGCTTTCCAGGATTGGCACCGCCCCATCCTGACCGATTCGGGCGGGTTCCAAGTCTTCTCGCTCTCGTCCCTACGCAAGATCACGGAGGAGGGCGTCGCCTTCCAATCGCATATCGACGGGCGTCGCCTCTTCATGGGTCCCAAGGAGAGCATGGCTGTCCAGCGCGTGCTCGCCTCCGACATCGCGATGCTCTTCGACGAATGCATCCCTTACCCCTCAACCGAGGACTACGCCGCCCGGAGCGTGGAGCAAACCCTGCGCTGGGCACGCGTCTGCCTGGAGCAGGAGCGTGCCCCCGGTCAACTCTACTTCGGCATCGTGCAAGGCTCGGAATTTGCGCATCTGCGCAAGCACTGCGCCCTCGAGCTTGCCGCGATGGAGAAGGATGGACTCAACGGCTTTGCCGTGGGGGGCGTGAGCGTGGGCGAACCCGAGCCCTTCATTCTCAAAGGAATCGCCGACTCCGTCCCCTACATGCCCCTGCACCGTCCGCGCTACGTGATGGGTCTGGGTGATCTCTGGCAGATGACCGAAGCCGTCGGCATGGGGTGCGATATGTTCGACTGCGTGATTCCCACGCGTAATGCCCGCAACGGCTCCGCCTTTACGAATGATGGTCCCTATCCCGTGAAAGCCGGCGCGTGGAAGGCGAGTGCCCTCCCGGTTGAGCCGGGCTGTACCTGCCCCTGTTGCTCGCGCTACACGCGTGGCTACGTCCGCCACTTGCTCAACACCTCCGAGATGCTCGGCTACCGTCTGCTCACTCTTCACAACATTCATTGCTACCTGCGCTTCATGGAGCGTATGCGCGAAGCGATCGCCGCCGACGCCTTCCTCGACTTCCGTGCCGAGGCGTATGCCCGGCTCCGCGAGCACCCGACCCGTGGGGGTCTGGCGTAACGCGCCCGGTGGCGGAGAAGGAGAAACGTTATGGCTCTGGATATCCCCCAAATCGTCAACCTCGCAAGCGCGTTCTACGGTTCGTCTGTGCTCTTCGCCACGCTGGAGCTGGACGTCTTTTCTGCCCTTCACAGTAGCCCCGATTCCTCCGCCTCTGCCGAGGAGTTGGCAACGCGCCTCGGAGCCGACAAGCGCGGACTCGAGCTCCTGCTCAATGGTGCCGTCGCCGTCGGGCTTCTGGAAAAACGCGAGGGACGCTTCCTCCTCACCCCTGCCTCGGAAGCGACGCTTGTTCGCGGCGCCCCGCAGGATCTCTCCAAGGCAATCGCTTATAATCGTGACGTCTACCCCGCGTGGGGCAAGTTGGCAACACTGGCTCGGACAGGTAAGCCCGTGGAGAAGCCCGCCTTGCACCTGGGTGAGGACGCCGAGCGCACGCGCCGTTTCGCCTTGGCAATGCACGGACGCGCCCTCGGGATTGGGCGAGCGGTTGTCCCTGCCTTGCACTTGCCCAAGGGTGCACGCGTGTTGGACTTGGCGGGAGGCCCCGGCACCTATGCTCTGCTCATGGCTCAGCAGGATCCGACCCTGACCTGCGACACGTGGGATCTCCCCGCAATCGCCGAAGTTGCCCGCGAAATCACCGCCCCTTGCGCCGACCGCATCTCGTGCCATGCCGGTGACTACCACACCTGCTCGTGGCAACCGGAAACCTACGACGCCGTAACCCTCTTTGGGTGCCTTCATCAGGAGTCGCCCGAGATGATTGCCGACATCCTGCGCCGTGCCACCGCCTCCCTCCGTCCCGGCGGTTCGCTGTACGTGCTGGACATGATGACGGGTGCCGACCACACCACGCCTCCCTTTTCTGCCCTCTTTGCGCTCAACATGGCTCTGACCACTGAGAACGGCTGGGTTTTCTCGGATGTTGAGTTGCGCACGTGGATGGAGGAAGCCGGGCTAACCGATTTCTCCTGCTCCCCCGTGCCTCCCCCCATGCCCCACAAGCTGGCAAAAGCCTCCAAACCCCGCTAACCCCTCCCTTCCCCCCAACCCCCAATTTCTACTCCCCGAGTTCCCCCAAACTCGTCATTGAGCAATCA
>CAVDHG010000040.1:0-12214 GCA_963608725.1 Agathobacter rectalis
CGGTTGCGGGGGGTGGGGAAAAAAAGAGTGGCGGGGGATGCCCGCCACTGCTTTTGAGATTGTCGGGGGTTACCCGAGGGGAAAAGTGGGATTAGTTCGAGGAAGAGCCCTGCATGAACTGGAACTTGTTGCCGTCGCCCTGCTCGTATTCGTTGAGCTTACCGGTGCCGAGCGCGCCAATCATTTCCTTGGCAAAGACCATGTCCGCCTTGAACTTCTTGCCCGAGCCATCCTTATAGATCAGGACGCACCCATTGCGCTGGAAGGGCTTCTGGGTGTTGAGCAAGGTTTCGGAATCGGAAGAGGTGTCGTTGCCCGCCACCTTCTCGAGTTGCGTGCCGATGACGTTGCGGGTGCAGAAGATGGGCGCGGCGGCGGGTGCGTTGGCGGTGTTCTTCGCCAAGATCCACGCGCAGTTCTTCTCGTCGAGAGAAGTGCCGGAAGCGGTTTGGACGCCCTGCCCAGCGATCATGGAAGGCTCGATGTCCTTCAAGACTTTCAAGCGGTTGCGCTTGGTAACATCGGTCTCCTTCACGTAGAGGGCTTCCTCGAAGTACTTGGCGGTGGAGGAGAACTTCTGATACATATCAGGACCCGTCGGCTTTTCGGAAGGGGCGGAGTCGGCATTCTCATCGGCAGGGAATGCGAGCCCTTCGTAGCGACCAGACATATCGGCGGAGATGATGGCTTGAACGACCTTTCTGCCGTTGCCCAGCATACCGGTGAGATTGCCTTCCAGGAGGAAGTTCTGCACGGGACCGAAAAGCGAAGTTGCCAAAATACCAATAATCACAATTACGACGAGCAACTCGATCATCGTAAAGCCCTGACGGAACGCCTTCTTCATATCGAACTCCTTTGTCCGGTTAGCGGGGCACATGGACTGTCCCTGTGCCAACTCTGCATATCGGAGATACTACCAAAGTGCGCCCCGCCCTGCAAGCCCTATTCCGCAAAGCGTGGCGGAGGCGTTGCAAGGCGAAGGGCGGTTACATGCCCGGCGGTGGAGGCGGAGGCTCGAAGGGGGAGGAATCCGCTTCTCCTTGCGAAGAGCCTGAACCCGAGGGGCGACGCGTGGAGGAGGAGTTGTTGCTATTCGAGGAGTTACCCCTGCCGGAGCCAGGCTCAAAGATGCCCCCGGAGGTGTCCTCCCGGCGCACGCTGCCGCGTCTGCGCCCATGCACCGCGGAGGCAGAGGTATTACCACGCGCTTCCTGATTGGCGGAGGAGGCGAGCGAGGGATTCTGGGAGAGGGAACCGAGGGGGATCTCCACGATGCGCTTGGATTCGATCGGCTCCTCGTCCTTCTCCGGAGGCTCCATCCAGAGGGTGATCTCCAGCGCGGTCGGGAGCATATTCGTCTTCGCCCACTCGTCGACCCAATTGATTTCGCCGTCGGCAGTCTTCGCCTGGTCGGGGTCGAGGACGCGACAGTTGAAGCCGATGACCTTGGGCGAGAGGCACAGCTCCACGGTGTCGTTCTCGGGGTCGAACTCCTCCAACTGCAAATCCTGACGCCATGCGCGGACGGTGAACCCGCCGGGGAAATCGCCATCCGGGTCGGCGACAGCCACTCGGCACCGGTGCGGAACTTTGGCGAACTCGGCGTCTTCCCCGACGAGCGCGGGTCCAACCTTCGTCCACTCAATCACGTCGCGGGCGCGTTCGCCCTCGCCATCGTCGGAGAGGATGAAGCCATACTTCTCGCCGGAGCCGGGATAGAAGGCGGAGCGGAGGGCAGAGGCGAGCTGTTCCATGAGGTAGTCGGCGTGCCCGGTGGCGTCGATGGCGGCGCGCCCGGTCTCCCAGGAGCGGACAACGGCGTTGAAGGAGGTAAAGAGCATGAGGGTGAGCAAGCCGAGGAGGGAGAGCGCGATGAGGATTTCGACCAAGGTGAAGCCGGAGCGCGGGCGGGCGCGGAGCGCGGAGAAGGGTTGGGAGGGGAGACGCGCCATCGGTTAGCTCTCCTTGCGGACGTATTGGACGACCTCTTCGCGGTTGGCACCGTTGCCCCAGGTAACGATGGTGCGGACGACGTATAAGCCGTCATCCTCCACGCCTTCCTCGGGGTCGGGCTTTTCGTCGAGCGTGCGCTCGAAGGTGTAGCCCTCCTTCAGGGAGGAGTCGGGAGCGACGGGGACATCTTCCTCGATGTCCTCAATGTCGCGAAGGGGGTACTTGAGTTCGCCGAGGGAGAAGACGTAGGCGACTTCCTGGCGTTCGCGGGAGAGGGAGACCATCCGCGCACTAACGATGATGGAGCGGTAGAGGACGGTGAGGGCTCCGGCAAGAATGATGATTGCCATCATCATCTCGATCAGCGTGAAGCCACGCCGAGCACGGGAAGCGCAGAGCGCACGCTCTCCGCCGAGGCTCTTCATGCCTGCGCGTGCTCCTTGGAAGAGCTGAGCGCTTCGGCGATCGTCATGGGGAACTGGGCAGAGAGCACCGCGGAGAAGCGCGCTTCGAGGGCAGAGAGGGGAGTCAAGGGCAAGACGTTGGAGGCGCGTTGGAGGACGTCCTCGCCGGGGGTGTCATCGAGGCAGGCATTGATGACGTCTGCCACCGTCAGGCGCGTGGCGCAACGGCTGAGGACGTAGCCGGAGACGACGGTGCTCCCACTCTCAACGACGGGCAGGAGGATGCGGCTGCGCTCGAGGATGAGCGCGACTTGCGAGACGTCGCGCTCCGGGAGCGAGAAGGTGTCGGCGAACTGCTCGACAGCCAGGGCACCGCTCTCCTCCTCGACACACTTCGCCGCCCAGAGCACCAGCGCGAGGGCGAGGACAATGCGGTCGCGCTCGGAGGGGTGCGTGAAGGCGGATTCGCGCAGGAGCTCGGCGTAGTGGTGGTGGACGTAGCAGATCTCCGCGCCGAATAGGATGATCTGCCAGCTGGAGTAGATCCAGAAGAGGAGGATAGGCAGCGCGATGAGTGAGCCGTAGAGACGGCTGTTGTTGGCAACCCCGATTTGCATGACCATGCACAGCTTGAAGAAGAGCACGAGCACCACGGTGGTTACAAACGCCCCGCAAAAGCAACTCGAAACCTTTACGCGAGTGTTCGGCAGGAAGCCGAAGAGGAAGGCGAAGAGGCAGGTGCCGATAAAAAGCGGGAGCAGAAGGTTGAAGATGCCGAAGCGTTCGACCATGGCGTGGATGCCCCAGAGGTCGGGGACAAGGCGCGTGATGCTGTCGAGCAAAGGCAGAGAGGTGGCGGCGAGCACAAGGAGCGGGGCGATGATAATGACGCTCAGGTAATCGGTGAACTTCCGCCAGAGGGTTCGCGCCTTGCCGATCCCCCAGATGGCGTTGAAGCTGTTTTCGATTTTGCCCAGCACGCCGATGACCATGAAGATAAGGACGACGGCTCCGAGGGTGCCGATCTTGGCGAAGTTGATGGAGTCGATCTGGTCGAAGACCGCTCGGCAGACGTCGCGCAGAGCGTTGGCGGCGACCCGCGCCGACTCGTCTTTGGAAAGGGCGGGGGCGGATTCGGCTTCTGCGGGAGCTTTGGACTGCTCTGCCATGGAGCCGACGAAGACTTCAATGCGCTCCATCATCTTGGCTTCCGCCACCTCGCCCGCGCCAAACGCCTTTAGGGAAGTCAAGCCGAGAGCCAGCACGGGGACGACGGCGAGCATTGTAATATAGGTGAGCGCGGAGGCGTGAAGGCGCGAGCCGTCGCGCACGTAGCAGCGGACGGCAAGCACGCAGAAGCGGAGCGGGCGGATGAGCAGGCGCAAGCCCCAGGGCACCTTCGCCAGATCCAGGCGCCAAATCGTCTCGACAAAGAATTCGCGAAACTTGGTAATCATCTCTTTCTCCTAAGCGTTGAGAACGTCCGGCGCGTATTTGCGGATGACCGCGAGGCACCGGTCGGAGACTTCCTTGGCGGTGGCGATATCGTTGCGGCGCATGGTGTCGAGGAGCCGCTGCATGTCGAAGTAGGCAATGCGGCAGACAAGCTCTTTAATGCGCGGGATGAGATTGGCGGACATACTCAGCTCGCGCACCCCCATCGCCAGCAGGAGCAAGGCGGCAGGCGGATCGGACGCCATCTCGCCACAGACGCAGACGGGCAGGTCGTGCCGACGCGCCGCCTGCACCACCTGCTCAATCATCTGCAGAACCACCGGGTGGAGGGGCTGATAGAGGTAGGCAACCGATTCGTTCCCACGGTCGACAGCGAAGGTGTACTGCACGAGGTCGTTCGTGCCGATCGAAAGGAAGTCGCACTCACGCGCCAACTTCTCGGCTTGGAGGGCGGCGGAGGGCACCTCGATCATCACGCCCTCGGGGACGTCGCTCCGGAAGGGCAACCCCTCAGCCGCCAGTTCGCGCTTGCAAGTCTGGACGACCTCCCGGCACTCGCGGAGTTCTTCGACGGTGGAGATCATGGGGTAGAGAATCTTGCACGCGCCGGTTGTCGCTGCACGCAGGATGGCACGCACCTGCCGGCGGAAGACGGGGAAGTTGTTCAGCAGATAGCGCACAGAGCGATTACCGAGGAAGGGGTTTGCCTCGCCGGCACAGGTGCGCCCGACGAGCTTGTCTCCGCCAATGTCCAGCACGCGCAGAGTAACCGGTTTTCCATTACACGCGCAGATGACTTCGGAGTACGCTTGAAACTGCTCCTCCTCCGTCGGCTCGCGACCTAGCCCGATCCAAAGGTATTCCGTGCGGTACAGCCCAATCCCCTGCGCGCCATACTCGTCTATCCCTTCGAAGCCGACGCTATGATCGGCGTTTGCCAGAAGAGCCACCTTGAGACCATCGGGCGTTATGGCGGGGCGGTCGGCGAGGGAACGGCGGTGCTCCTGCGCGGCGCGTTGCTGGGCAGTGTCCGCCAAGAGGGCGACTTTCTGCTCCTCGGTGGGCAGATGCAGGAGCGTGCCGTGAAAGCCGTCGAGCGCGACTTCGTCTCCGGGGCGGATGGCGTCCAAGCTGCGCCCGATTCCGACGACTGCCGGGACGCCGAGTGCGCGAGCGAGGATCGTTACGTGCGCGGTGAGGGAGCCTTGCTCGGTGGCGAGACCGCGGATATAACGGCGGGGGAGCGAGACGGCGTCGGAGGGGGAGACGTTATCCGCCACCACGATGGAGGGGCGGGTGATGGGCGGGATGGCGCGTTGACCGTTGTCGCCCATCAGGGTGCCGATGACCCGGTTGCGGACGTCGTAGAGATCGGCAACGCGTTCGTGCATGTACGCGCCGCCCATCTGCGACATCATGGCGATCATCTCTTCGAAGGTGCTGTGCGTTGCCCACTCGGCGTTCACGCGCTCGTTGCGGATGATCTTGACCACCTTATCAATGAAGAAGGTGTCCATGAGCAGCATGAGGTGCGAATCAAAGATCCCCGCTTCGGCGGCGGAGGCGTTGCGCTCGGTCTGCTTCGCCAGCTCCGCAAGCTGGTGCCGCGCTTGATCCAACGCCGTATAGAAACGCGCAATCTCGCCGTTGACCGCTTCGGGCGCGACCTCATACTTCGGCGCGGTGCGGTTCCGCTGCTCCTCGAAGCGCACGGCGGGAGCGAACGCCACACCACCGGAAGCGGCGAGCCCACGGTACGGCTCGGCAGAGGGTTGCCCCTCCGGCTTCCGCGGCTCAACGGCGTCTGGCATTTCTGCGCGCTCCCCCAACTCCGTGCGAGGCGTCTTATTCGTCGGGCAAGTCGAACTTCCGCTCGACCAACGCGGCTAGCTCGTCGACCGCCATTTGCGCTTCTTCGCCCGTGGCGCGAATCTTCAGCGTGGAGCCACTGACCGCTTCAAGCGTCATCAACGCCATGATGCTCTTGCCGGGCACGACCACGCCGTCCTTCTCGACGGTTACATCTGCCCGGTAACGCGCCGCCGTTTTCGCAAAGAGCCCGGCGGGGCGCACGTGCATCCCGTACTTATTCTTCAATACAACGCTTACTGTTGCTTCGTTCATTGTTCTACTCCTTGCGTGGCAAACGCCACCATTTGGGCATCCAGTGCAGCTGCGGGGTCCTCGCCGGAACGCCGGAGCTTATACGTGGCAGCCGCCGTTTCCACCACGTTCACAAAGTCGCGCCCTGCCGCCACGGGGATGATCATCCGCTGGACGGCGTGCCCGAGCACGTCGCACATCGTTACCTCCGAGCCGTCGCGGTCTATGTCGTCCTCGTTCTCGCAATGGCGCAGGGTGATAATGAGGTCGAGGCGGCACTCCTTCTTCACTGCCGCAATGCCGAAGAGTCGCTCGACGGGCAGAAGTCCAAGCCCGCGAATCTCCATGAACCCGCGGAACCGCTCCTTCGCCGTGCCCCGCAAGCCACCGTGCGCGTCCAGCGAGAGCATCGTTACATCGTCTGCAATCAGGGCGTGCCCGCGCCGCATCAGCCCGAGCGCGGTCTCGCTCTTGCCGATTCCCGGAGGGCCTTCGAGCAACACGCCCACGCCGGCAACGTCCACCAGCGTCCCCACAATCGAAGCTCGCGGAGCCGTGAGTTCGTGCAGGATGAGTGCCCCGAGGCGGAAAACCTCCAGCGTTTCCTGGTTGGTCGCCAGCACGGGAATCCCCATGCGGTCGGAGAGCGCGAGGAGGTCGCCCCCGAGAGGCTTCTCGGTAACGTTGCACAAAATGATGCACGGCACGTCGCGCTGGAGCAGAGCCTCCCAGCGTGCCCACCTCTCCGCTTCGCCCAACGTCCGCAGATACGCCGCCTCCGCGTGCCCGAAGACTTGCAATCTCCGCCACGCGAAGCGGTCGAAAAATCCTGTCAGAGCCAAGCCCGGGCGGTGCAGCACCGGCTCCAGGATCGGTCGCTCCAGCCCCGCACTCCCGGCGAGCACCTCCAGCCCCAGCGAATCAATCGCAGATTGAAAGAAACTCCCCACCGTGAGTTGCGACACGGCGATCGTGTTAATCAACGGTGGCGGAGTGCTTTTCATCTTGAGCTTACCCCGCGGAGCAAAACCGAACCCGGCTCTCCTCCGCGGGGAATCGTGCGCTTCCTTACTTCGCAGCTTCGGCAGCCTGAGCCGCCTTACGCGCCGGCTCAACGTAGGCTTTGGCGCGTTTCTTGCGAATCTGGGTTTCCACCTTCGCAGCAGCCATGTCCACCGCAGCGCGCATGGAGGTATCGGTGCTCGCGGTGCCGACGAACTTCTCGTCCTTACGCTGAGCGATCACTTCCGCGGCGCAGAGCTTGTTCTGAAAGTCCATCACCACGCGGACGGCTTCGACCATCGGGAACGCCTCGCCCAACTTCTCAGCCCGCTTCTTAGCGTAATCGCGGAAACCTTCGGAAATGCTCTTATGACGCGCGTTGATTTCTACAGTCATGTCTGACTCCCTTTCTTGGTTGATAACAACGTGTTACGTTTCCTCGTTCTCGAACGCCCTACATCCGGAAGTTCTCGCCGAGGTAAGATTGTCTAGCCTGCGGATTCTCGAGCAACTCCTTGCTCGTGCCCTCGCAGAGGATTCGCCCTTCAAAGACGATGTAGGCGCGGTCGACGATGTCCAGCGTCTCGCGGACGTTGTGGTCGGTAATGATCACGCCGATGCCCTGCGCCTTCAAGCTCCGCACGATATTCTGAATGTCGTCCACCGCCAGCGGGTCAACCCCGGCGAAGGGCTCGTCCAACATCAGAATCGCCGGCTTGCGGACGAGTGCTCGGGCAATCTCCAGCTTGCGCCGCTCACCGCCCGAGAGCGTGTACGCCATCTGCTTGGCGACCTTCGTCAGCCCCAACGCCTCGAGCAGCTCCTCCAACCGCGCCTTCTGCTCTGCCCGCGAGAGGGGCATCGTCTCCAGCACGGCGCGGAGGTTATCGCGCACACTCAGCTTCCGGAAGACGCTTGCCTCCTGCGCCAAGTATCCCAAGCCGATCCGTGCACGCCGATAAACCGGGAGCCGCGTTACGTCCTTCCCGCGAAAGAGCACGCGCCCGCCGTCCGGGCGCACCAGCCCCACGAGCATATAGAACGTCGTGGTCTTGCCTGCGCCGTTCGGCCCCAGAAGCCCCACGCACTCGCCACAGCTCGCCTTGAGCGAGATGCCGTCGACGACCGTCCGTGCGCCGTAGACTTTACGCAAGTCCGTGGCGACCACATCGGGCGCGTTGGTTTCGATTTCCGTGCTCATTGCATGAGCTCCTTGATGCCGCTGGAGGAACCCGCCGGGAGCACCAACGTCGGGCGCGGATAGACCTCGATACGCTGGTCGGTTGTCCAAATCGTAATCTTGTCGCCCTTAACGCGCCTCTCGCGTCCGTCCTCGCCAACGTTGATGAGCGTGGCATTCCCAACCATCACCAGCTGTTCATCGGCTTTCGTATACACCGCTTTCTCGCAGGAGGCGCGGCGGTTCTCGTTCGAGACGGCGACGTGCCCCATCACCACAAGCTGTTTCAGGCTGTTCGTGCCGTCGAGGAAGACGAAGAGCCGGTCGGAGGTCAACCGAAAGCGCGGGTCATCCACCACCACGTTGTCCGTCATGATGGCAACCGCTTCCTTATAGTTATACTCCATCCTATCCGCCGAGATCTGCGTGTCGTGCACGGCAATCTGCTTTGTGGCAACGGGCTTTGCCGGCGCGAGCAACGCCTCCCGTGCCGCCGCCATGCCGTCATCGCCTCCGTCCGCACCGAAAGCGAAGCCAACCGCGCCGAGCACGCACCCAATCACGCCTAGAACTTTCCGCATCGCGTCTGCCTCCACTTTCCTTCAATCTATCAAAACATACCGCGCCGTGTGAGGTTTACGCCCCCAAGGCGCGCCGTATCAATCACCGCTTTGCGCAACACGCTTACATACCGCGAATCGAAATCCAGCAAAGCGCCGTTGCCCGCAATCCTGTCCTCGCCGAACGCTCCCTTCACCGCGCCCTTCGCCACTGCCAGCATCGCCTGGCGATCGAGGACCACTTCTGCCATCTCAATCGTCGCTTCCAGCGTCCCATCCTCGCGGAAACGCTTCACCACCACGTCTCGCCCGCGCACCACATTCAGGTCTTCGCTCAGCCAAGCCAGCCTCGCGCTCACCTCCGTCTGTGGCATCCCGTTCGCCCAACTCTGCACCGGGATGCGGAGCTTCCGCGCAGGCTCGCCCAGTTGCTCCTGAGGCACCTTGATGTGCGCAATCAATGCGCGGTAACGCGAAGCCTTCCCCGGAGCTTGGTAACGCGCCAACGCCTCCGGCGAGATCTTCTCGAGGACTTCCGGCGGGAAGTCCACCGCTTCCGACGCCATGACCGCCCGCCCCGGAGCCATCACCGCCCCGAGCACGAGAAGCAACACGCTAAACGCCGAGTTCCTCATTGCGCCTTTACGATGGCATCGATCTTAAGAAGCCGTTGCAGGAGGTCTTCGAGCGCACTGAAGGCGATCGCGTTCGCGGCGTCGGAGAGTGCCTCGGGCGGGTTAAAGTGCGTCTCCATAAAGAGACCGTCGATTCCCGTGGCAACCGCTGCCCGCGCCAGCGCAGGAGCCCACCGTCCGTCGCCTCCGGAGCCTGACCCCAGACCGCCCGGGCGTTGCACGCTGTGCGTCGCGTCGAAGACTACGGGGTACCCGAGTTCGCGCATCACCAGAAGCGAGCGCATATCGGCTACGAGGTTGTGATAACCAAAGCTCGCCCCCCGCTCCGTCAACACAATGCGCCTGTTTCCCTCGGATTCCACCTTCCGCACCACGTTGACCATATCCTCCGGCGCGAGGAACTGCCCCTTCTTAATGTTCACCACGCGCCCGGTCTTCGCCGCCGCCACCACCAAGTCCGTCTGACGGCAGAGGAACGCCGGGATTTGCAAGACGTCGCACACTTCTGCCACCGGTGCGCACTGCCACGGCTCGTGCACATCCGTTACCACCGGCACGTTGTAACGGCTCTTCACTTCCGCCAACGTCTTCAGCCCTTCGTCAATCCCCGGCCCCCGATACGCGGAGAGACTCGTCCGGTTCGCCTTATCGAAGGACGCCTTAAAGATATAGGGAATCCCGAGCTTCGCCGTCAGCGCAACGAGTGCTTCTGCCAGCTCCAAGCAAGCGTCGTGGCTCTCGATCACGCAGGGTCCCGCCATGAGCGTCAACCCGCCCGCACCAAAGGAAACGCGTTCGGTTACTTTAACAAGGGTACAATCCGCCATTGGTTACTCTTTCCTCGTCTTTTCTCTCAGCAGTTTAACAAATCCGCCACCGCACTGCCACGAACCGCGCCCTCCTGCTCCGCGCCTCCCCCGCCCCGCCTGCATACGCCACAACGCACGCCCCCTCCCCTCGCACTTCCCTCCTTGTTGATTCGCCCTTGCCGTGCTTTACTATCAATATCAACCTCTACTCAAAGCTAAGGATATGTTTATGAGAGTCTTGCAACCAACCTTCCTTGCCCTTGCCGTCCTTGTCGGCACCGCGCAATCTGCCTTCGCCGAACCCAAGCCTGCCGTCCTCGAAGAGGAGAAAGCCCTCATTCAGATTCTCCCGCCCGAAGGTTACCGCCTCGTTCCGGGATACCGCGACCGCGCCGCCTGGGAGAAACTGATTCGCGTTCGCGAGATCGACGTCTCTTCCTACGTCAAGACTGCCGAAGCCATCGCCCGTGAGAAGCCCGCCCCCTTCCCCTTGGAGGAGTACTACGGCTTTACCCGCAAGGGCGACCGCACCCAGTTTGAGACCAAGAACGAAGCCCGCTGGAATTGCCTCACCGCCCTCGCCAAAGCCGAGTGCCTGGAGAACAAGGGGCGCTTCCTCCCCGCCATCGCCGCCTACATCGACGCCCTTTGCGACGCGCCCACCTGGGTGAACTCCGCCCACGACTGGAACTTGAAGAACGTCCAGGGCAAAACCATCGCGATCGACCTCGTCTCCTCGCACGTCGCCTGGCGTCTCTCCGAAGTCCTTGCCTGCTTTGGCGACGCCCTCCCGGAAGCCACCCGCACCAAGGGCATCCACTCCGTGCGCAAGTTCGTTATCAATCCTTACCTTGAAATGGCGAACACCGGCAACTACAACAACTGGTGGGCGCACTCCGAGGCAAACTGGAACCCCGTCTGCCATGCCGGCGTCCTCGGCGCGGGTCTTGCCCTCCCCGGTCTCACGCCCCAGGAGCGTGCCCGCATCGTCGCCTCCACCAAGGTCATGGTGCACAAGTTCCTGAAGGGCTTCTCCAAGGAAGGCTGGACGGATGAAGGCGTCATCTACTGGAACTACGGCTTTGGGCACTTCGCCATGCTCTGTGAGGAGGCTCGTCGCGCCACCCAAGGCAAACAGGATTGGCTCCTCGAATGGGAGGGATCGCGTCAACCCGCGCTTATGGCTCCCCAGACGCGCCTAGCCGGCGACATCTTCCCCGTCCTCGCCGACTGCCCGCAGGACGTCCATGCCGACCCCGATCTCGAGGCGTGGCTCCGCGTCCGCTTCGGCTTACCCATCAACGCCATGCCTTCGCTGAAGAATCGCCTTGACTTCCCCACCACCTTCGTCCTGAACTTCGACGCCCTTCCTCAGAAGCCGGTCATCAAGCCCCAGCCTCTCCCGCGCCGCACCTGGATGCCTGAAGCACAAATCCTCGTCGACCGCACCCCCCGCCTTGCCTTCGTGGCGATGGGCAACAATAACGGCGTCCCCCACAATCACAACGATTGCGGCACCTTCATGGTTACCCTCGACGCCGTCCCCGTCCTCGCTGACCTCGGGGGCGAAGAGTACTCTCGGCGCACCTTCTCCGGTTCCCGCTACCAGAGCGAACTTCTCAACTCCTTCGGGCACCCCGTCCCCCGCCCGGCGAACACCCTGCAAGCCTCCAACTCCAAAGCCGCCGCCAAGGTCTTGGAAGCCACCTTCTCCGACGCCGCCGACAAGCTGGTCTTTGACCTCTTGGCTGCCTACCCCAAAGCTCCCGGCTTGAAGACCTGCAAGCGCGCCTTTACGTGGGAGCCGAAGGGCGATTCTGCCAAGCTCACCGTCCGCGACGACTTCGCCTTTGACGCCCCGCAGACCTTTGAGAGCCCGCTGACCACTTGGGGCACGTGCAAGCAGGAGGGCGACCTCCTGACGATTACCTTTAAGGGCAAATCGCTCCGCGCCCGAGTAACGGCGTCTGCTCCGTGGCACTTGGAGGAGGCGGTGGTGAAGGGGAAGGCGAAGGAGCCGAGCTGGCAATCGCTAACGCCCATGCGCTACGCCGTGAAGCTCAACGACCCCGCCCAAGCCGGCTTCATCCAATTCGAAATCACCGAGTAA
>CAVDHG010000041.1:0-11573 GCA_963608725.1 Agathobacter rectalis
CATTTTGGCGTAAGAAGGCGAGGACACTGTTGGTGCCGTATCTGCTCTGGGGACTCCTGGGCGCAATAATTCTCCTGCCGATCATCCTCTTTCGTGCGCATACGCAGCCGGGGCGGTTTTATGCAAGCTCGTTCCTAGGGCTTGGCGGATTCTGGGCAAGCGTGGAGGCGATCTTCGGGGTGGTGCGCTGGGCACCCATCAGTAACGGGAACTTGTGGTATGTACGCGTGCTCCTCGTCTTTTTCCTGACTGCGCCACTGTGGCGTGGACTCTACCGCCTGGGACGTGGCGTGCCGCTTCTCTTGGGGTTGGTGTGCCTTCTGCCTCCGATTTCGGAGGCGTCTATTCCGTACGTCGTCGACGACGTGAATTCGTTCGGGTGGTTGCTTCTCGGGATGGGGTTGGAACGGTGGATTGCGGAGGATAGGCGGTTGCCACGGGGACTCGCGGTGCTCTGCGGGGTGGTGTGGTTCGCGCTGATGATTGTGCGAGGCGTGCGTTATGCCGAAGGGCTGGAGGTGGCGCCGATTTTCTCCACGTTGATTTCGCTCTTCGCGATAGCGTTCTTTTGGTCGATTGCCGATTGGGCACCGCTGTACCGAGCTTTTATGAAGCCAACCTTCTGGGTGTACTGTCTGCATGGACCGCTTACGGAGTATTTTAGATCGGGGACGTGGTTTCTCTTTGGGAAGGGCGACGCCTCGACGCTCTTCACGCTCTTTGGGATGTCGCTCGTAACGCTTGCGGTCTGCCTCGGCTTAGCGTATGGCGTGCAACGGTTCGCGCCTCGCGTCTATGCGCTTCTCTCGGGAGGACGGTGAGAGGCGGGGAGTGTGAGTGGGGGAGGGGTGCGTGGACAGGGGGTGGGGGATTTGGTAGACTCTCCGTAATCTCTTCTCTAGAGAAAGGAACAGTTATGGCTTGGTTCACAAAAGCCCCCGAAGCACCCTTGCGCGTGCCAACGGAAGCCCTCTGGAACGTCTGCAAAAAGTGCGGCGCCTACACGCCCAAAGCAGAGTACGTCGCCAACCTCAAAGTCTGCCCGGTGTGCGGAGCGCATGGTCGCCTCTCCGCTCGTGAGCGCATTGACCTCCTCGCCGACAAAGGCTCCTTCACGGAAATCGGCGCGGACATCATCGCCCATGACCCCCTCACGTTCCGGGACGCCACGGACGCTTATGCCACAAAGGTCGCCGCGACACGCGAAAAGACGAAAATCGGCGAGTCGATCGTCGTGGGCAAAGCCAAGATTGAAGGTCTGCCCGTGGTGCTGGGCGCGATGGACTTCCGCTTCATGGGAGGCTCGCTCGGGTCGGGGACAGGTGAACGCATTTTGCAGGCAGCAGAGGCTGCGCGTAAGGCAAAGTGCCCGCTAATCCTCTGCACGGCGTCGGGCGGAGCGCGTATGCAAGAAGGCATCGTTTCGCTCATGCAGATGGCGAAGACGTGCGCGGCGATTCAGCGGTTGCGCGACGAGGGGTTGCTCTACATCTCGGTGATGACCGACCCGACGACGGGTGGCGTTTCGGCGTCGTTCGCCATGGTTGGCGATTTGAACATCGCCGAGCCTAAGACGTTGATCGGCTTTGCCGGGCGGCGCGTTATCGAGACCACAATTAAGCAGAAGTTGCCCCCGGAATTCCAGACCTCCGAGTATCTCTTGGAGCATGGCTTCCTCGACAAGATTGTGGCGCGCAAGGACTTGAAGGCGTTCCTTGCCAAGACGATTCGCCTCTTAACTGCCACGAAGTAAAGGAGAGCGCGTTATGGCAACAAAGAAGACAGCTTCCTCTCAGAAAAAGGCTCCCGCCAAGAAGGCAAAGGCTCCGGCGCGGGTGAGCGAAAAAGCGGTTGCGGAAAAGCCGGAGAAGGCGTTGACGAACCCGACGTGGGAAACCGTCCAGATCGCGCGTCACCCGGATCGTCCGCTCTTCATGGACTATCTGAAGGCGTGGGCTCCGGACGCGATTGAGCTGCACGGCGACCGCTTGGTTGCCGACGACCCGGCGATGTATGCGGGCATTGCGACGATCGACGGCGAGCGCGTGGTTATCGTGGGGCACCGCAAGGGGCGCACCACCGAGGAAAAGATTGCTAACCGCTTCGGCATGGCAAACCCGGATGGTTACCGGAAGGCTATGCGCATCATGCGCTTGGCGGAGAAGTTCCACCTGCCGGTTATCGCGTTGGTGGATACGTCGGGCGCGTTCCCGGGGCTGGACGCCGAGGCACGCGGTCAGGCAGAAGCGATCGCCAAGAACCTCGCAGACATGTCCGTCCTGAAGACGCCGATTGTGGTGGTGGTAACCGGTGAGGGTGGCTCGGGTGGTGCGCTCGGCATTGCCGTGGGCGACCGTATCCTCATGCTGGAGCACGCGATCTACTCGGTCATCAGCCCGGAAGGGTGCGCCTCGATTCTGTGGCGCGATGGGAAGATGGCACCGGCGGCGGCAGAGGCGTTGAAGTTGACCTCGAAGTGGCTCAAGAAGCTGGGGATCGTTGACCAAGTGATTCCCGAGCCGAAGGGTGGAGCACACCGCGCTCCGGCGAAGGCGATTGCGGAGGTTAAGAAGGCGGTGCTTGCGGCGATCCGCGAGCTGAAGCGCATCCCGGTTGACAAGCTGGTGGAGCAACGCTACGCCAAGTTTGCCGCCATGGGGCGGTTCGGGAAGTAGCCCGGCTCATGCCCAACGCGCTGATCTTGTCCGACGGGAAGCCGGGGCATGAGAACCAATCCAAAGCCCTCGCCGAGGGTCTCGGGTTGACCGCCCGCATCTTGCCGTGTACTTACCCGAGCAAGATGCGTAAAGCGGCGTCCTACCTCTGCGACCGCGTGGGGTGCTATCCGGACTTGACGGGGATTGACCGCGCCGTGCGGGAAGCCGTTGAGGCGGAACGCCCCGCGCTCCTGATCGGCACCGGCTCCAATACGTTCTTCTCGTTGAAGCGACTGCGTAGGCGCACGGGGATTCCCTGCGTGGCGGTGTTGACGCCTCGGGGGTACGCCCTGCGCGGTTTTGACGCCGTGGTGGCTCCTGCCTTTGACCGCCCGCCGAAGAGCGAAAAGGTCTTCGAAGTGCCGACGAATCTGACGCCATCGAGGCGGGCGTTTTACCAGGCGCAGACGGAAGCTTTCCGGGCGCAGTATACGCCGAAGAAACCGCGGGCGGTGGGCGTGATCGTGGGCGGGAAGAACGCGCTCGCGGACGTCTCGCCCGAGTGGTTGCGCGGTCAGCTGGAAGCGCTCTTTGCGTGCACGCCCGATTGCGAACATTGGGTTACGACGTCGCGGCGGACGAGCCCGGAAGCGGAAGAAGTGGTAGCGTCCTTCCCCTTTGACTATATGCTCCTCTTCTCGAAGAACACGTTCAATCCGATCCCTGCCTTCGTCTCGTGTTGCGAGCGGGTGTTCGTTACGGCGGAATCGACGGGTATGCTGAGCGAGGCGGTGGCAATCGGGGAGAGCGCGGTGGAGGTGCTCGACAACCTGCCGGCGGATGCTGGGAAGTTTGCGCGCTTCGCCGAGGGGCTGTATGCCGGAGGGTACGCGCACCGGTTTGATGGGACGCTTGGGGAAGCCAAGAAGAAGGTCGCGCTGGAGGGGCTCTTTGCGGAGCTTCGGGCGCGGTTTGGCTTGCCTTCCCCGGAGCAGGCAGGAAAGGAGTAGAATATCCTGCCATGTTTACCGGGCTTGTCCAGTGCATTGGAAAAGTGGTGCGGTCGGAACCGCGGGGCGCAGGCGCGAGGCTCACGATTGACGCGCCTCGGTTGGCGTCGGAAGCCGAACCGCTGACCTTTGGCGAGAGCATCGCAGTGGACGGCGCGTGCCTTACGGTTGCGGAAAGCGCAGGCTCGGCGTTCACGGCAGATGTGCTGGAAGAGACGCTGCGCTGCACGTGCTTGGGGGGGCTGGTCGCGGGAGATGGGGTCAACCTTGAACGCGCATTGAAGGTGGGCGACAGGCTGGGCGGGCACTTGGTCTCGGGGCACGTTGACGAAGTGGGTCGTCTCGCCGAGAGGCACCAGAAGGGCGCAGATGCGCGGTTCCGGATTGCGTGCTCGGCGGACTTTGCGCGGAACGTGGTGCGGAAGGGGTCGGTGGCACTTTCGGGCGTGAGCCTGACCGTCCGGGACGTGGGGGCGGATTGGTTTGACGTGGCACTCATCCCGACGACGTTGGCGCAGACGAAGCTGGGCGCGCTCCGCCCAGGAGACGCGCTCAACCTAGAGGCGGATCCCATCGCGCTCTATGTGCGCCGGGCATTGGGGCAGGACGCGCTCACCGAAGCGAGGCTCATGGAAGCAGGATTTTTGGACTAGAAAGGAACGTTATGGATATCGACATCGCCGAACGCTTGGAAGGACAAATCGAGAGCAAGCCTCTTGTGTTGAAGGAGCTCTTCGCTTCCGACCCCGAGCGGGCACAGAAGATGACCCTCACGGCGGCTGGCTGGACGCTGGATTACTCCAAGAACTGGCTCGACGCGCCTACCCTCAACCTCCTCCTTAAGCTTGCCGAGAAGGCGGAGCTCAAGCACGCCATCGAGCAGATGTTTACCGGAGAGCACATCAATCAGACCGAGAATCGCGCTGTGTTGCACACGGCGTTGCGCAGCTCCAAAACCTCGGGGCTGGTGGTGGACGGTCAGGACGTCTATGCCGACGTGCACGCCGTGCTCGAGAAGATGGGTGCGTTCGCGACGCTGGTGCGCTCCGGGAAGTGGCAGGGCGCAACCGGGAAGCGGATTAAGTATATTGTTAATATCGGGATTGGCGGTTCGGACTTGGGGCCGGCGATGGCGTATCAGGCGTTGCTCCCCTATTCGAAGCGGACGCTCAAGTGCTTCTACGTTTCCAACATCGACGCCACGCATCTGGCAGAGACGCTTCGCCAGGTGAAGGCGGAGCAGACGCTCTTCATCGTTGCCTCCAAGACGTTCACCACGCAGGAGACCATGACGAACGCCCACACGGCGCGGGCATGGCTGGTCGAGAAGCTGGGCGAGGGGGCGGTGAGCAAGCACTTCGTTGCCGTGAGCACCAACGCGCAGAAGGTCGCTGAGTTCGGGATCGACACGGCGAATATGTTCGCCTTCTGGGACTGGGTTGGCGGGCGTTACTCCCTGCCCTCGGCGATCGGGCTTTCGCTGATGATCGCGATTGGCCCGGCGAACTTTAAAAAGTTCCTCTCGGGGTACGAAGCGATGGATCGCCACTTCCGGACTGCCGCCTTCAAGCGCAATATGCCCGTGCTCCTCGCGCTCATCGGCATCCTCTACTCCAACGGCTACGGCGCGGACAGTTACGCCGTCCTCCCCTACGATCAATACCTCGCCCGCTTCCCCGCCTACCTCCAGCAACTGGACATGGAGAGCAACGGGAAATCCGTTACGCGCCAAGGGCAACCCGTGGCGTATATGACAGGCCCCATCGTCTGGGGTGAGCCGGGCACCAACGGGCAGCACGCCTTCTATCAGCTCATCCATCAGGGCACGCGCCTCATCCCCGCGGACTTCATCGGCTTCTGCAAGAGTCACAACCCCTTGGGCGACCACCACGACAAACTCATGGCGAACTTCTTTGCGCAGACCGAGGCCCTCGCCTTCGGGAAGACTGCCGAGCAGTGTCGCGCCGAGGGCGTCCCGGAAGCGTTGATTCCCTTCAAGACCTTCGAGGGGAACCACCCCACCAACACCTTGCTCGCCGACGAGCTGACCCCGAAGACCTTCGGAGCCTTGATCGCGCTTTACGAGCACAAGGTCTTCGTGCAGGGCATCATCTGGGACATCTTCTCCTTCGACCAGTGGGGCGTTGAGCTGGGCAAGGTGCTCGCGGGCAAGATCTTGAAAGAGCTCTCCGACCCCGAGCAGCCCTTGAACCACGACAGCTCCACCAACGCCCTCATTGCGCGGTACCGTGCCTCCAAGCAGGCGCGCTAATCGCTACGCCCGTGGAACTCCTCCCCTTCACGCCTGAGGTCATCGCGTCTACGGCGGAACTCCTCCTGCGCGGTGGCGTGGTGATCGTGCCGACCGATACGGTCTACGGCATCGCCTGCCATCCGCAGTTCCCCGACGCCTTGGAGCGCATTCGGCAGTTGAAGCACCGGGAAGCTCACAAGCCCTTCCAGCTCCTCGCGGGGGACGCAGAGTCCGTCTGGGCAGACGGCGCACTTCGCTCGGCGAACGCGGTTAAGCTCTCGGCATACTGGCCCGGTGCGCTTACGCTCGTCCTGCCTCGGCGCGAAGGGAAGAGCGAAGGGTACCGCGTGCCGGACAGTCCCCTCCTGTGCGAACTCCTCCGGCAGTGTGGCGGGCTTCTGCGGTGTACGAGCGTCAACCTCAGCGGAGAGCCTCCGGCGGTCGACGCGCAGGACGCGATGCGTTCGCTCGGGGCGAAAGTTGACCGCGTCTTGGATGGTGGTGCAGCGCGTCTCGGCGTGGCGTCAACCGTTGTCCAACTCTCCGAAGCGGGCGAGCCAACCGTGCTCCGGCAGGGCGCACTCGTCATCCCGGAGCTGTAAACCCTTTTGGTATAATCCCCTCGCAGGGAAAGGATAGTCTTATGGCAGAACTGATTGTTGCGCTCGATGTCCCCACGAAAGCCGCCGTTGCCGAAACCGTGAAGCGTCTTGGAGATGCGGTGGACTTCTACAAGATTGGTCTGGAGCTCTTCTCCGCCGAAGGTCCGGACGTCGTAAAGATGGTGAAGGATGCCGGCAAGCGCGTCTTCCTAGACCTCAAGCTCCACGACATCCCGCGCACGGTGGAGCGCGCCGTGAAGTCCGGAGCCTCGCTAGGGGTCGACCTCATGACGATTCACGCCTCGGGCGGGCGAGCGATGATTCGCGCCGCTGCCGATGCCGCCTCCTCCTTCGGGGCGCAGGCTCCCGCGATCCTTGCCGTTACGGTGCTCACCTCTCTGGATCAAAGCGACTTGACTGACCTGGGCATATCCCGCGCCGTCTCCGAACACGTTGAAGCTCTCGGGCGTCTGGCGATTACGAACGGAGCTAACGGCATCGTCTGCTCCCCCAAAGAGGTTGCCACGATGAACCGCGTGCTCTGCCCGGTGGCGGAAGGTCGGCGCGTGTTCTTCGTTACGCCGGGCGTCCGCCCCGCCGGGAGCGCGGTGGGCGACCAGAAACGCGTTGCCACGCCTGCCGGAGCTGTCCGCGATGGCTCGACGCACTTGGTGGTGGGGCGCCCCATTCTCGAAGCGGAAGATCCTGTTGCTGCAGCCCGCGCCATCCGCGCCGAGATGCTTTCGGCGTGCCCGGCGTGCGGATGCTAAAGCCGTGAAGAAGTCGCGGGAATACGTCTCTCGGGGCTTCACTCCCCCGCCTCCGCCTGAAGAGGAGGAGGCTCCCGCCTTCGCCTACACCTACTCTCCGCCCCAGGCGCACCCGCACGCCCTGCCGAGGGATTACGGGATGCGTGGCGCGGTGGGGGCATACGAAGTCTCGCCCCTCTCTGCCTCCCTGCCCGAATTCTTCAAGAGGCTTGAGCGCAATCAGCATTCGGATGGCGACACCGACATCATCGCGCAGGTGCTTGAGACGATGCTGGGCACCGAACGCGCCCTCATCGATTCCTTCTCTTTCGACAACGGCACCCTCGCGATCACCCTCGTGCCCACCGCCGACCGCTTTGCCTTCTCGCGTCGGTGGGGTTTGCGCCTGCGCCAAGCCCTTGTCTCACACTTCGGGCACCTCACCTTCCGTATTCAAAAGTCGACCTCCCGCGCATGAAGTGGTTGCTCTACAATTTCCTCTTTGCCATCGCCTACCTGCTGATGTTGCCTCGCTTCCTCTTCCGGATGGTGAAGCGGGGCGGATATGCCAACCGCTTCGCCGACCGCTTCGGCTTCTACCCGCCCGAGATCGCCTCCCGCCTGCGTGACGGCACGAAGCGCGTCTGGGTGCACGCCGTCTCGGTGGGGGAGGTCGCGGTTGCCGGTCAGCTGATGGCAGAGATGCGCCGGCAGTGCCCCAACGTTGCCTTCGTGCTCTCCGTAACCAGTAGCACGGGCTGGACGCAAGCTGCCGCGCACACCACGCCCCGCGACGTCCTTATCTTCAATCCCCTCGACTACCCTGGGTGCGTCCGGCGCGCCCTCTCGGCGATTTCCCCGATTGCCTACGTCATCACCGAGACCGAGCTTTGGCCCAACATCATCCGCCAAGCCTCCCTCCGCCACATCCCCTCCTTCCTCGTCAACGCCCGCATCTCCGACCGCAGTGCCCCCGGGTACCGTCGCCTCAAGTGCTGGTTCGGTCCCGTCCTCAACAGCCTCTCGCACATCTACGCGCAGTCTGAGCTGGACGCTTCGCGCTTGCGCGACGCCGGGTGCGAAGGCTCCCGCATCACCGTTACCGGCTCGATGAAGTTCGACGTCGCCCACCGCAATCCCGCCAAGGAAGAGGAGCTTCGCCACTACCTCGCCTCCGCCGGTTTCGCCCCCGGCTCCCCCATCCTCCTCGGAGGCTCCACCTGGCCCGGCGAGGACGCCTTCTTGCTCTCCGTCTATCGCAAGGCGCGAGCCACCAATCCCGACCTTCGCCTCATCATCGCCCCTCGCCACTTCGAGAAGGCGGGCGACGTTGAGATCGCCATTCAGACCGCCGGCTTCCCCTGCCTGCGCAAGTCGCGCACCCCTGCGCCGACCCCGCTCCCCTCCGAGACCGTCCTCCTTGCCGACACCACCGGCGAGCTGATGGGGCTTTACGGTCTCTCCAGCGTGGTCTTCGTGGGCAAGAGCCTTTGCGAACATGGTGCGCAGAATATGATCGAGCCTTGCCTCTGCGGGTGCGCCACGGTGGTGGGCCCCTACACCGAGAACTTCCGCCCCGTGATGAGCGACCTCCTCGAGCAACGCGCCCTCCTGCAGGGGAAGGACGCCGCCGAGACCGAGTCCCTCCTCCTTAACCTCCTCTCCTCCCCCAGCGAGCGTACCGCCCTCGGAGCGCGAGCCACCCAAGCCGTCAACGCCCGCCGTGGCACCACCCCGCGCATCGCCCGCGACCTCCTCTCCGCCCTCCCCGGCGCAACCCCCGCCCCATGACCGCGCCCTGGCAACCGGCACCGCGCCCCGATGACGCCCTAACCGCCCAGATCGCCCTCCAAGCCGGGCTCTCCCCCGTCATCGCCTCCATCGTTGCCCGACGCGCCCCCGCCTCCGATTGGCAGAGCTGGCTCACCCCGTGCGCTCAGCCCCTCGCCGATCCCTTCCTCATCCCCGGCATGGAGGAAGCCACCTCCCGCATCCGCGCTGCCCTTGCCTCGCATTCCCCGATCACGGTCTTCGGCGACTACGATGCCGACGGGCTTACCGGCACTTCCCTCCTCGTCAAAGCCCTTAAACAGCTCGGCGCAAACGTCAAGCCCTTCTTCCCCGATCGCGCTTCGGAGGGCTACGGCTTGACCTCCGGAGCCGTTGAGCGGTGCCTCACCTTCGAGCCGGTGCCGGAACTGGTTATCACTGTCGACTGTGGCATCTCCTGCGCCGAGGAGGTTGCCCGCCTTCGCGAGCGCGGGATCGATGTGGTGGTTACCGATCATCACGCCTTGCCCGAGGTGATCCCGGAGGCGTGCGCCGTGGTTACCGCCCAGCTCCTCCCCGAAGAGCACCCCTTGCGCAACATCTGCGGATGCGCCACCGCCTTCATGCTTGCCCACGCGCTCTTCCTGCGCGATGGGCGTCCCGAGCTGGAAGCCGAGCACTTCCTCGACCTCGTGGCGGTGGCAACGCTTGCCGACGTCGTTCCCCTTCTGGGCGAAAACCGCGTCCTTACCGCGAAGGGGTTGAAGGCGTTTGGCGACGCGCAGGGCAATGCCGGGCTTCACGCCTTGGCGCGGGAGCAGAAGTGCGCCCAACCGCAGGAAGCGGAGGCGGTGGCGTTCGGAATCGTCCCCTGCATCAATGCCGCCAGCCGAATGGGGCAACTGCGCGACGCTTATCGCGTGATCGGCTTGGAGCGGGCGGACGCCGTTCCTGCCCTGCTCAGTGCCAACGCCAAGCGCAAGCAAGTCGAGCGCGATTTGCTCTCCGCCGTCCTTGCCCGTTCGCCCGAAGCGCAGAAGCGCGGGAACATCCTCATCGTGGGCGGGGAGGACTTCCATCCCGGCGTGATCGGCATCGTTGCCGCCCGCTTGATGGAGCAAACCGGACTTTCAACCGCCATTGTCTGCACCGATAGCGCGGGCGGTGGTCATGGCTCCATGCGTGCCTTCGGAGCGTGGCACGCCGTCGAGGCGTTAAAGACCGTCTCCGACCTCTTAACCAACTATGGCGGACACGCCAAAGCCGCCGGCTTTACCATCAAGCCCGGAGCCTTCGAGGCGTTCTGCGAGCGGTTGCCCCGCGCCTTTGAGGGGGCGACCCCGGAGAGCGAGCCAAGCATCTTCGAAGCCGATCTCTCTGACACGCCGATTACCTTGGGACTGTGCGAGGAGATTCGGCGATTGGAGCCTTGCGGGAAGGACAACCCCGTCCCCATCTTCCGCGCCACGTGCACGGTAACGAGCTGTCGCGTGATTGGGAAGGATCGCCGACACCTCTCCCTTGCGCTGACCACCCCCGCGCAGAAGACGCCCCTCAAAGCCGTCTGGTTCGGCGGCGCAGAAAAACTCCCCCCTCCCTCTCCCGGTACCCAACTTATAACCTACTTCAAACTCTCCATCGACACCTTCTCAACCCCGCAACCCTCCCTCAACATCCTCGCCGCCTACCCCTCCCCCTCCAACCTGTAACATCTTTCCCTCCTCCCTGCCCCGCCCGCGAGCGAGCGGAGTTTCCCCTACCGCAATTATATAAGGCAAGCCATCGGCACGGCGTAGAGTCGCTCGCCGAAGGAGAGCACCTCGGATCCGGTATAGAGGACGATGCCGACAAATGGACGCGAGCACAGGTTTTCGCCAAACCACTTCAAGTGTTTGAAGTCTTCGGCTCCCACGCGGGAGCCTGCCTTTACTTCAATGCCGAGGAGCGCACCCACGTCGTTCTCCACAACGTAGTCGATCTCCCGCCCGTAGCGATCTCTGTAATGGCTGATCGCGTAGTCGCCTGAGGCGTCCGCCTGCGAGGCGATCTCGTGGTAGACCCAGCTTTCGATGAGCTTTCCGCTTTCCAGCGCGAGCACCATATCCTCCTCGTTCCATCGCAGGGTGGACGCCACGAGTCCCGTGTCTGCCACGACCCACTTCGGTCGCTTCCCCGCCTTGTCGTACTCGCTCTTTCCCCATGCGGGGAGCTTATCGAAGAGGTAAAGAGCCTTGAGCGTGTCGAGGTAGGTTTCGGCGGTGCCCTTGGAGATGGAGAGTTTGGTGCACATCTCCTCGAAGGAGAAGAATTGCGCCGTGTGCGCCATCACCCACTCTGCCATCTGCGCAAGCGTCTCGATCTTGCGTATCTCTGTGACGTCTTTTACGTCTCGCGACATTAGGTCGGCAAGGTAGTCTCGATGCCACCGCCGGCGCTCCTTCACGCTCAGCTCCATCTGCTCGGGGTAGCCGTAAGTAAAGGCGGCATGGATAACGTCCTTCTTCGTGAATTCCCCCACGCCTGTGGAGAAT
>CAVDHG010000041.1:11583-12129 GCA_963608725.1 Agathobacter rectalis
CGCTCAAGGAAGGCGGGAGCTCTTCCGTTGACTTCGGCTACTGTCAACGTGCGGAGCCTGACCGTGGCGAACCGCCCGGCGAGCGAATCCTTTACCGCCTTCACGAAGCGGAGGTTGGCACTCCCGGTCAGCAGATACTGACCTTTTGCGTTGTCGCCGTCGACATTGAGCTTGATAGCGTTGAGGAGTTCTGGGGCTTTCTGGATTTCGTCGATAATCAACGTTTTCAGTTCGCCCCTGTCAACGAAGTCGGCGGGCGAGAGCCGTGCCGCTTCTAACTGCGTGTCGTTGTCCAGCGAGAGCCGCTTAGAGTCGGGCAAGTCCAACATCTTCGTCAAGGTTGTCTTACCCGTCTGCCGGGCACCGGTCAGGTGAACGCCCCTGCGTGCACGTAACGCATCCAGGAGGTCTCGCTCAATCCATCTTCGTATCATGACTCTTCTCCATCAGGCTTACGGCGAAAAGTCTAACAGAACCCCGGCGAAATGGTCAATAGAGAGCTGGCAAAAAGTAAGATAGAGAGCTGGCGAAATGGTCAATAGAGAG
>CAVDHG010000042.1:0-12102 GCA_963608725.1 Agathobacter rectalis
GCTCTCGCTCCCCATCTCCCCCGCAATGACCGACGAAGAGGTCGCCGAGGTCGTCACGGTAGTGAATGCGTTCAAGTGAAGAAATGATGTAGAAAGGAAAAGAAAATGTCATTGAAGACGTTCATTGGTAATGTGAGGCGGTTGTGGAAGATGGACATAGACATAAAAGAAAAGCTTCGTGATGATATCGTTGGAGAGATTTTCTATGGAATCCGCCCCAAGATTAAGAGTCACGAGGAGACTATAGAACAGCTTCTCAAGACCAACCTAAGCATTGCACGGTTCGGCGATGCTGATATATCAATCATTCAAGGCGAGGATACCCCGTTTCAGAAGTATGACAAGCAACTTGCGGAGCGATTGAAGGGCATTCTTCGGAACCAAAATCCAAAGCTACTTGTCGGAATCAATTATGAGTATTTCTATCCGCCACAGGCAAACATGTTAGCGGGTGTTTCGCGTTTTTACCGAAAACTTGCTCCCACACTCAGGAAGTCGCTTCTGCCATATTTGGACATCAGTACCCAGTATTATTCCGCCGCGTTCACTCAATTGAGGATGTTCTTTCTCGATTACGCTTTTGAACGCCATTATGCAAACCTGAGACAAATTTGGGAGGGAAGGCGTAAGGTCTTGATTGTCACCAATAAGTCCGTTGTAAACCAATGTTCCTATAACATCTACGACAATGCGAAGGAAGTAAACTATCTTTGGGTGCCATCAAAAGAGGCTTTTAGCAGTTATGAAGATATTTACGCCAAGGCGGTCGCATATGACAAGGACACGCTGATTATCGCTGCGGCAGGTTCATGTAGCAAGGTGTTGGCGGACGACTTAAGCAAGATTGGTTATCGTGTGCTGGATTTGGGGCACCTAATGCAAGACTATGACTGGTGGAGAAAGGGGAAGGCGCGTAGTGAGAAAGATGTCCTTGAGTTTTTTGCTCCAGATTGAGTTCTGAGATGAATTGAGATGAATAGTCATCCTCTTATCTCTGTCCTGATTCCTGCTTATAACCATGAGCGGTATGTTGGCGACTGCGTTCGGTCTGTCATGGCGCAGGATTGGGCGCGGATGGAACTCCTCATTGTGGACGACGGTTCCACTGATGGTACGTGGCGGGAAATTCAGGAATTGGCTGAAGAGGCGAGGAAGAGCGGCAAGTTCGAGCGCGTGGAGATCGCGACGCAGGAGAATCGTGGCACGTGCGAGACGCTGAATCGCCTGTGCTCGATGGCGCGAGGCGACGTGATAGCCATAATTGCTTCGGACGACATGTATCTACCGGGTGCGTTCTCGGCGTTGATGAAGCCCCTGCAGGAGAACGAAGCTGTCGGCGTCGTTGTCGGGCAGAATGAATTGATGGATAGTGAGGGGCGGCGGTGCTTTTGGGATGAAGCGAGAGAGATTCATTATGATACGGAAGGTGTGCGTTACGCGACCTTCAACCAGTATCTCGAGAAGGTAACGGGAGTCTGTGCCAATTCAGAACGTTTTGGAAAGTATGAGGCACTTCTCAAAGCTAACCATATCGTTAACGGATATCTCATTCGGCGGAGTTTTCTTGACCGGGTTTTGCCCTTCCGGAAGGAAGCCCCCCTGGAGGATCATTGGCTACATCTCCAGCTCTCCAAGATTTGTAAGTATCGTTCAATTGATGCGTACACCTTCCGTTACCGATGGCACGCAACAAATACGATCCGGCAGAGCGCGAAGATTCGCCGATACCAGATAATGATGTTCAAGTATGAGTACGACTGTGCTATGCGCTCTGGGAACGCACGCTGGATTGAAGCAGTCCAGAAGGTACTACACTCCGAGCGAATAGTCTTCTCGCTCTTCGGGCTGATCGAGGTGCGCCGTGTGCGGGAAGTTGACGTAAGCCGTCGGTTCTTGCGTATCGGTAAGTGGTCTTTCTTGTTTCATGAGAGAAAGTTCTTTGAATGAGGGACGCGATGAGCGAGCAGGTAGATAATACAAAGACCGTGGCGACGGTGCGCGAACTTACCTTCTCTCCACGGGGGGATGCGCGGGGGCAACTCATTCCGCTTGAGGCGGACTCGGCGGACATTCCCTTTGAGGTTAAGCGGGCATACTTCATCTTTGATACAACGCCCGGTACCGTGCGTGGGCATCATGCGCACAAGTCCTTGCATCAGGTGCTCGTCTGCGTTTCCGGGGCGTGCACAATTGACTGTGAATTGCCCGACGGGACAACTTCATCGCACCGCCTTGACTGGCCGACGAAGGGGCTTCTTATTGAGGGACTCGTTTGGCGGACAATGCGCGACTTCTCCAAGGATGCCGTACTCTTCGTTCTCGCGAGTGAACATTACAGCGAGGCTGACTATGTCCGCGATCACGACGCGTTCTTGCGTCTGGCGCAGAATGCCCAGGGAGCAGGGAGAGACTCATGATGGCGAAGCCTGACGTTTTCATCCACACTCTGGCGGACGTTCACTCGACAAACATCGGCGAAGGGACGAAAGTCTGGCAGTTTGCCGTTGTTTTGCCTCGCGCAACAATCGGCAGGGAATGCAATATCTGCGCCAACGTGTTTATCGAAAACGATGTCTGCCTAGGCGATCGAGTTACCATTAAGTGCGGTGTCCAACTCTGGGACGGCATCCGGATTGAAGATGATGCCTTCATCGGTCCGAACGTCACCTTCTGCAATGACAGGTTCCCGCGTTCCAAGAACTATCCGGAGCAGTTCTTCAAGACAAACGTCAGGCGGGGCGCAAGCATCGGCGCGAATGCGACGATCCTTCCGGGCGTAACCATCGGCGAGAGCGCGATGGTTGGTGCCGGCGCAGTCGTGGTACGCGATGTCCCTGCGCGTACGACGGTTGTCGGCAACCCCGCTTGCCGAGTTCGCACACATACGGGGGGGGGGATATATCTGCCGTCTCCTTTGGTGTCTCCGGAAGGTCTTTGCTTCCCATCGCTAACGGGCACCCCGCTCAGCAAGAGCCATCTCTTTTTATTTCGCGAGACGATTGCTCTAATCAGCAATCGTCTCTTTGTCGTTACGCCGTCCCTCTTAGCATCTTGATAGGAAGGACATTACCCTCTCATTCGCATTTGAGACATCGGATAGTGGCATGACGAAAAAGAAGCTGTGCATTGCGGGAAAAGGGGAGGTCGCATGTCGCGCCCTTAGATATGTCATTGACGAGATGGGGCTTGATAAGTCGGATCTCGTTGTAATCCCGACAAAGTCAGACTCTGGTGTACCCTCTTGGCAACCCTCTTTGCGCTTGCTCGCCCAGAAGGAGAAGATTCCTGCCGTATCCTTAGAGGAGCTATATGACTGCGAGGAGTTAGTCTTTGTTTCGCTTGAGTTCGACCGAATAATTCGAACCGCACGTTTCAAATCTCCGCATTTGTACAACATACACTTTAGCCTTCTTCCTGCTTATCGGGGTGTCGGGATGGCAATGCATCCGATACTAAGAGGAGAAAAGAAGAGTGGCGTAACGCTACATTATATTGACGACGGGATCGATACGGGAGATATTATTGCGCAACGCGAGTTTTGCATCGCTCAAGATTGGGACTGCCGAGCATTGTACATGAAGTTTAACGACGAGGCATTTCAGCTTTTTAAGTCCTGGATCCCTCGGCTTTTAGGCGACACTCCGCCTCCGGCGATCCGGCAAAGTGCACGTGGCGCGTCATACTACTCACGTTCGGACACGCCTTACGACGTAGAGAACTATGACAGCTATTTTCTGAAAACGGCATGGCAAGCAACCTCTGCTTTGCGCGCCGCGACGTTTTGGGAGTATCAACTTCCGCGAGTTGACGGTAGGCGAGTGCTACGAAGTTCGATTCTCAACGTGCGTTCAACACATGCCCCTGGACACGTTGAACGCATCTCCGAATATCGAAGTGTGATCTCAACGGTGGATTATGACGTTGAAGTTGTCTATTGCGCGTATGATGATTTGTATGCCTGGGCTGCAGGAAAACGCAAGGCGATTCCCAACGAGGCGTGGAGCATAATAGACGACATCGATAAACTAGACAAGCACGGTTGGTCTGCCACAATGATCGCTTCCTATCACTGTAACGCCTCTTGTCTTTCTGAGCTTATTTCCCGAGGCGCGAATGTCAACAAGACTAACTATAAAGGCACAACCGCCCTAATGTTCGCGAAGGATGGAGCTCTTAATAGTGGCGACATAGTTTGCCTTGACCTCCTCTTAAACGCTGGCGCAGATATTTCGGTTCATGATTACAAGGGCTTAACAATTCTAGACTACCTTAAGACAGATACACGGAAAAACGCTGAAGTCCTAATAAAACGTCTTATGGCCCGGGAAACCCAAGCCTAACCTCCTAAATCTCCCGTCTTTTCCCCTCTCCCCCGCACGTTTGCCAACTTAGCTCAGCTAGGTAGAGCAGCGCATTCGTAATGCGCAGGTCGTCGGTTCGATTCCGTCAGTTGGCTCCATCTTTTAAGCCTCGGAGCGCAGGATGCGTTGCGGGGCTTTTTCGTCGGGCGAGAAGGGCGCGGCAGGCGCGGAGGGCATAGAGGATGAGCGAGCGTTACATTGGGCCGCACGTTTCGGCGGCAGGGTCGCTGGCTTCAGCGGTGGCAAATGCACAGTCGTTCGGGGCAACGGCGTTTGCGCTCTTCGTGAAGAATCAGCGTCAATGGGTCGGTAAGGCATTGTCGGAGGGGGATGTGGCGGAGTTTCGGTCGGCACTCGCGGAGGCGGGGTACACGCCGAAGCAAGTCTTGCCACACGCCGGGTACCTTATCAATCTCGCCAACCCCGACCCCGAAAAGCACGCGAAGAGTATGGAGTCCTTCCTGGATGAGATGCACCGGTGCGAGGAGCTGGGGTTAACGGCTCTCAACATCCACCCCGGAGCGCACGTGGGGTTGCTCTCGGTGGAGGAGGCGTGCGACCGCGTGGCGGAGAGCGTGAACGTGGCGTTGGAGCAGACGCGGGGGGTAACGGTGGTGATTGAGAATACGGCGGGGCAGGGGACGTACCTAGGCTCGACGCCGGAGGAACTCGGGCGGATTGTGCGCGGGGTTGCGGATCCGGGGCGCGTGGGGATTTGTTTGGACACGGCGCATACCTTCGCGGCGGGGTTCGACATTCGCACGGTGGCGGGGTGGGAGGCGTTTTTGGAGCGCGTGGAGAGCGCGGTGGGGCTGAGGTTCCTGCGGGGGCTTCACCTGAACGATTCGAAGGGGGGCTTGGGGACGCACCTGGACCGTCATGCTTCGTTGGGGCAAGGGGCGTTGGGCTGGGGCGTCTTTGAGGCGATTGCCCGCGATGAGCGCCTGGCAGGAATCCCGCTGATTTTGGAGACGCCTGAGAGCGCACTTTGGGCGGAGGAGACGCGTCACTTACTGAGCGTTTAGGCACGGGAGCGCGGGCTTCGCAAGGTTGCAGAGGCTGGCGCGTGCGTGGTAGAATAGAGGGCGTGTTCTCGTTTGTTCAGTATAAGGATTTACGGATATGGCAGAGCTTGGCAAGGCAACGCAAGAGGAACTCAAGGAAATCGCTTCGGCGTTCCAGGTTTACGGGGACTTTGTGAGCGGGTGTCCGCACGGGAGCGGGCACATCAACGACACCTACCGCATCACCTACAGCGTGGGTGGCGCACAGATGCATTACCTGCTTCAGCGGATCAATCACCACGTCTTTACGCAACCGGCGAACGTTCAGCAAAACATCCTGCGCGTAACGCGGTGCATTGCCGAGAAGCTCCGCAAGCAGGGAGAGCAGGACATCTCCCGGCGGACGTTGACCCTGATTCTCTCGAAGGACGGCGAGCCGGTGCATCACGACGCTTCCGGGAACTGGTGGCGCATGTATATCTTCGTGGAAGGCGCACGGACGTATGACCAGATTCAGAGTCCCAAGCAGGCGGAGCTGGTGGGCGAGGCGTTCGCCGACTTCCAGAACTTGGTCTCGGACTTGACGACGCCCCGGCTGAACGAGACAATCCCGAACTTCCACAACACGGTTAAGCGGTACGAAACGCTTCAGGCGGCTATCCGCGAAGACAAGCTCAACCGCGCCAAGGACGTGAAGGCGGAGATCGCCTTCGTGGAGGCGCGGGAAGATTCCTTCGGGCGGCTCTTGGCGCGGAGCGTCAAGGGCGAGATCCCCGAGCGCGTTACGCACAACGACACGAAGCTCAACAACGTCATGCTCGACGATATGACCGGCAAGGGAATCTGCGTTATCGATCTGGATACGGTGATGCCGGGGCTGGCGTTGTATGACTTTGGCGACATGTGCCGCACGTCCACCGCCAACGCCGCGGAGGATGAGCAGGACCTCTCGAAGGTGTACTCGCGCATGGACATGTTCGAGGCGTTGGTGAAAGGGTACTGCCGGGGGGCTAAATTCCTCGTGCCGGCGGAGAAGGAAGAGATGGCGTTCTCGGCGCGACTCATCACGATGACGATCGGGATTCGGTTCCTGACGGATTATCTGGTCGGGGACACGTACTTCCACATTGCGCGCCCAGGGCACAACGTCGATCGGTGTCGCACACAGTTTAAGATGGTCACGAGCATGGAAGAGCAGGCGGAGAAGATGGAGCAGATCGTCCGCGACGCCCTGGCTTCGTGCTAGCCCTTCGCCCCTGCAAGGAATCACCAGAGAGGGACGCCACAGGTGGAACAGCAAGCCATAGAAGAGATTTTGGCGCAGTTTGACGTCCGCGGGCACTTGGTGCAGGCGACTCCTTACGGGAGCGGGCATATCAACGACACCTTCCGGATCGATACGGAAAGCTCCGAGGGGAAGCATCGTTACACCCTTCAGCGAATCAATCACTCGGTCTTCCGCAAGCCCCAGCAGGTGATGGACAATATTGAGCGCACGCTCTCGCACCTGTCGAAGAAGGTTGTGCCTGGCACGCGGGTGCTTTCGCTGGTCTACACCAAGGAGCACCGGAACTGCGTGCGGACGTTCTCCGGGAAGTGGTGGCGGATGTATGAATTCATCGACGGCGTGGAGAGCTATGACAATGTGAACGACCCGGACGTGGTCTACGAAGCCGCCCGCGGGTTCGCGCATTTCCAGAACGCTATGGCAGACTTGCCGTTGCCCCGCCTGCACGAGACGATCCCCTACTTCCACCACACGCCGATGCGTTACGCGACCTTGGAGGAGGCGGCGTATCTGGACTTGCGTGGTAGGTTGGCGGAGGTGGAGGCGGAGGTTGACTTCGTCCGGAGGCGTCGGCACCTCGTGGCGCACCTGCTCAACCGTTACCTGCGCGGGCAGATTCCGGAGCGGATCACGCATAACGACACCAAGATCAATAACGCCCTCTTCGACCCGGCGACGAAGAAGTGCGTGGCAGTGGTTGACCTCGACACGGTTATGCCCGGCTTGGCACTCTACGACTTTGGCGACCTGTGCCGAACCACCTGCAATACTGTCGACGAATCCGAGGCGGACGCCAGTAAGGTGCGCTTCGACCTCCGTCGGTTCGAGGCGGCGGTAACGGGTTATCTTGAGAGCGCGCAGTTCTTGGTCGACGCCGAGGTTCAGGAGCTTGCCTTCGCGGCGTGGTTGCTCCCCTTTATGGTCGGCATGCGCTTCCTCACGGATTACCTGCAGGGCGACGTCTACTTCAAGACGCACTACCCTCGGCAGAACGTCGACCGCTGTCGCACGCAGTTTAAGCTGGTGGAGCGGATGGAGGAAGTCCGCGAGGAAATGCAGGCGATCGTCCAGCGGAATGCGCGGGCGGTAGGGAAGGCTTGAGACAACGTTTTTGCTTGATACAGTTACGAAAGGAAGTACCATGAAAGTAGCTATTGTTCAGAATCCGGAGGAAGGAAGTAAGCTCGCGGCGGACATCTTTCTCGACCAGGTGCGCCGGAACCCCAAGACTGTCCTCGGTCTTGCGACGGGTTCGACGCCGGTGAAGATGTACAAGTTGCTCGCCGAGGCTTGCAAGGCAGGGACGGTTTCATTCAAGGACTGCCAGAGCTTTAATCTGGACGAGTACCTCGGTCTCGCGCCTGAGCACGACCAGAGCTATCACTACTTCATGAAGACGCAGCTCTTCGACCACATCGACATCGACCAAGCCCGGACGCACGTCCCCGATGGTCTCGCCAAGAACATCGCAGCCTCCTGCAAGGCATACGAGGATGCCATCGCCGCCGCCGGAGGCATTGATATTCAGTTGCTCGGTATCGGCTCGGATGGGCACATCGCCTTCAACGAACCCGGCTGCTCCTTGGCTTGCCGGACGCATTCGCAGGTCTTGACCCAGCAGACGATTCAGGACAATGCGCGTCTCTTCTTCGGCGGGAAGATCGACGAAGTCCCCACGCAGGCGATGACGATGGGCATCGGCTCGATCATGGACGCCAAGAAGGTCGTTTTGCTTGCCTTCGGTGCTGGGAAGCAGGATGCCGTTGCCGGGCTCGTCGAGGGTCCCGTTACCTCGATGTGCCCCTGCTCTGCCCTGCAGTACCACAACGATTGCATCGTAATCTGCGACGAAGACGCCGCCGGTAAGCTGAAGAACAAGGCGTACTACAAGTACATCTTCTCGCAGACCGGCGTCTCCAACGCCTAACGTCTACCCTCGCAAAGAATCCAAACGCGGAGAGCCACCCGGCTCTCCGCGTTTTTTTATACCTATATACAAGGCGGAGGTTTTCCTGCTCAGCCGTTCAGCCACTGGGCGATCGAAGCCGAGAAGGCGACGGCGTCATCCGCGGAGAAATCCAGCTCGGTGGCGTAGGCAACCTTGGCATCCGCTCGCCCATGCGTCCCGCGAATCTTCGAGACGTCTCCGGAGACTTGGAAGGGCGTGCTCCCAAAGAAGAGTTCACACGGGTCGAAGCCCGGCTTGTTGTGAATGTCGACGTGCGTGGCGTAGTCCGGAGCCTCGAAGTCTTTCTGCCACCAGTTCCACGCGAACCAGCATCCGGGCTTGGCGACGAGTTCGAAATCCACGTCGCCAGCACCTGGGCGGACGGCGTCCACTTCCGGGATGGAGGCGAGGCAAGCGCGAACCGCTTCTCGGCATTCCGGGTCGAGGCAGTAGACAAGGGCGCACTGGTGGTCGCAGAGCGCGACCGCCCGGCTTTGATAGAAGTCGGGATAACGCATCCGCCGAACCGACCGCGTGCGGAAGAATCCGGCTTCGGCAAGGATGCGGTTGGGAAAGGCGACCGACCCCGAGACATCCGTGATAGCGTAATCCCCCGAGAGCGCAACGGCATACCCTTGTGCGCGAGCCGATACAATGAGCATCTCCAGCTGTCCGAGCACTTCGCGCAGGGAGGCTTCCGCCTTGGGGTGATGCGTCCCGTGCCGTTGCAGGTCGTAATCCAAGGTCGGCAGATAGGCGAGCATCAGCTCCGGCGCATCCCCGCGCTCCAAGCGAGCGGTTAGGGCGCGGACGATGTTTCGCCCGACCTTCGGCGACGCGAGAGGCCCCCAGTATCGCCACAAGGGGAGCGGGTTATCCACCCCCAGCACCTTCGCCGGCTTCTGGTAGGTTGCCATAATCATCCCGCCACCGTGCGTGTGAATCGGCGCGGGCGAGACAATCTCATCCACCGCCTCCCCGAGCGACTGCTGAAAGAAGTACATCCCCACGCGTCCGCCACGCTCCCGAAACGGCTTCCAGATGCGCTCGCCCGAAACCAACCGTGCGGACTGACACCAAAACGCGCTCTGAAACGTTTCGCGGAAGAACTTCCCATTGGCGGGCATACCGTGCTTTTCGGGTGGCAACGCCGTGCGAAGCGTAGCCTGCGCCGTGCACGTTACCGCCGGGCTCGTCGGCGTCAGCGCACGCACGGGAATCCCCGCAATCGCCTTCACGCCCGAGCGCTCAAGGAGATCCCACCCCAACGCCGCAACATGCACGAGCAACAACTTCTTCATAGCGTCCGCTCCTGGCTCATCGGGACATCGTCCTCGGAAGGAACGCCGTCGGTGCCCAGCGAGCGCACGGCATAACTCCCGGAGGCTCCATCACGCGTATAGACGAAGGGACGCGCCCACCCGTCGCGGATGGCGTCCGCCTCAAGCAGCTTATCGCGAACCAGCTCCTCCAGCGTCTCGGGGAGAGCCTCGGCGTGAAGCAGGCTATACGTAATCAACGCCTGCTCCACCAACCGGAGACGCGAGCGCGTGACGAACCGCGCATCCGCCTCCGGGCTGACATGGCGAAGCCAACGCCCCGTCGCGTCCGACGACCGAAGCGCGTCGCCCGGGTGCTTCGTTTCCCTTGCGAAGTTGCCCCAGAGGAGCCCAATAATCCCTCCGCCCGCAATCGCAAGGGCAAAGAGAGTCAACTGGTGCCGCCTACTGAAGCAAAACTTCGCCATGGCGTCTTACGGCACGGGGAACTGCGCCACCCATGCGCGAACCTCTTCGCGCACCTTCGCCTGTAACGCCGTATCCTCCGGAGCCTTGAGGATGGCAACGATCCATTGCCCGAGCGTGCGCATGTCGGCTTCCTTCATCCCGCGCGTCGTTACGGCTGCCGTCCCAATGCGAATCCCGGAGGTCACGAACGGGCTTTCCGTCTCGTAGGGGATGGTGTTCTTGTTGCAGATGATCCCGGCGGCGTCCAGCGCAGCGGCGGCAACCTTACCGGTCAAGCCCGACGCCTTCACGTCCACGAGGAAGAGGTGATTATCCGTCCCTCCGGATACCAACCGGAAGCCCGCATCCTGCAACACCTTCGCGAGGGCTTGCGTGTTGGCGACGATCTGCGCAGCGTAAGCGTGCGCGTCGCGGTGGAGCCACTCGTTGAAGCAAACCGCCTTCGCGGCAATCACGTTCTCGAGCGGTCCGCCCTGAATCCCGGGGAAGACCGTCTTGTTAATCGCGGCGATGTACTTTTCCTTGCAGAGGATCAACCCGGAGCGCGGCCCGCGGAGCGTCTTATGCGTCGTCGTCGTAACGAAGTCGGCATACGGCACCGGCGAGGGGTGCACGCCTCCGGCAACCAGTCCGGCGATGTGCGCCATGTCGACCATGAAGTACGCCCCCACCTTGTCGGCGATCTCCCGGAACTTCGCGAAGTCGATCACCCGCGGATAGGCGGAAGCCCCCGCGAGGATGAGTTTCGGCTTCACTTCGAGAGCCTGCTTCTCAATCGCCTCGTAGTCCAACCTCTCCGTCTCGCGGTCTACCGTGTAAGGCACAATGTGGTAGAGCTTACCGGAGAAATTGACCGGCGAACCGTGGCTGAGGTGCCCGCCCTGGTCAAGGCTGAGCGAGAGGATCGTGTCGCCCGGCTGGAGCACCGCGAAGAAGACCGCCATGTTCGCCGCGCTTCCGCAGTGGGGCTGGACGTTCGCTGCCTCTGCGCCGAAGAGTTTCTTGGCGCGCTCGATTGCCAATTGCTCTACCGCATCCACCGGCAAGCAACCGCTGTACCACCGCTTCCCCGGATAGCCTTCCGCGTACTTATTGTTCAACACCGAGCCTTGCGCCGAGCGCACCGCTGCCGACGTGTAGTTCTCCGAGGCAATGAGGTTGACCGTTTCATCCTCTTGCTTGACCTGCGCCACGATCGCGGCGTGCACTTCGGGGTCTGCCGTCGCCAGGAGCGAGGATTCCGCAAGCCGTCCGGCGCGGTCGCACTTCTTCAACCGCCGGACATGACGCTCCTCCTCGGAGAAGGGCGTGTCGAGCCATTTCCCCAACGCGCCCTTCGCAGCTTCCGCGTTCAACGCCCGCGCCGAGAGAATCACAACGTTCGCATTGTTGTGCTCGCGGGAGAGTTTCGCCGTGGCGTCATCGGTTACGATTGCGGCGCGAATGCCGGTGAAGCGATTCGCAACGATGCTCATCCCAATTCCGGTCGAGCACAGCAGAACTCCGCGCTGCGCCTTTCCTTCCAGGACCGCCTCGCAAACGGGAACCGCAAAGTCCGGATAGTCGTCCCCTGCCGACGCATCAAACGAGCCGACGTCGATGACGTTTACTCCACGCGTTTTGAGAAAGGCAATAAGGTCTGCCTTGAGAGCCACACCGGCGTGATCGCATCCGATTGCGAGAGTTTCCATATCCATAGGATTCCTTGTCTTTTTTGTGTGATAAAACGCAAAAACAAACCCCATTGTACCAC
>CAVDHG010000043.1:0-11962 GCA_963608725.1 Agathobacter rectalis
CGCACCGAGATTGGGTCAAACGCGGTGCGGAGACTCCCCGATCTCGGTTGCGGGGGGAGGTGGAGGGAGGTTGTGTTTTGGAGGGGAGGGATGGTCGGACCGTCGGGATTTGAACCCGAGACCTTTTGCACCCCAAGCAAACGCGCTACCAGGCTGCGCTACGGTCCGTTTTGGTGGGAGATACTGGACTCGAACCAGTGACCTTCTGCATGTCAAGCAGACGCTCTAACCAACTGAGCTAATCCCCCATGAGGGTAAAACGCCCAATAGTATACCGCTTTTGGGTCGGTGCCGTCAAGCCCTTTCTCCCCGGCGAGGTGGGCGTGCTAAGCATTGCCCTGTGCGGGGGGCGGGGATTTGGTATATATAATGGAAGTTTTGCGTTGTAAGGAGGTGGCGCATGGATAGCACGTCTCTCGCCTTTTTGAAGAGTTTACTCGCCTGCCGGACGCCCAGCGGATTTGAACAAGAAGGGCAACGGGTTATGGCGAAGCACCTGCAAACGGCAGGTGTCGAATGCGCTTTCGACGTTCATGGAAACCTGCACGCCGTGCTCAACGAGCAAGCCCCCGTGAAGGTCATGCTCGAAGCGCACTGCGACGAAATCGGTTTCCTCGTCTCCTACATTGATGACGATGGCTTCGTGTGGCTCATTCCGAATGGCGGAGTAACAATCCCCACGGTAGCAGCCGAGCGGGTCATCATCGCCGGCAAGCAGGGACCGGTTAACGGCGTCTTCGGCGTGCGCCCGCCACACCTGATGTCCAGCTCGGAGCGAGACGCGGTTGCGCCGAAGGATCTGGCGTCGGCTCCGGTAGACATCGGGGCGTCCTCGCGTGCAGAAGCGGAAGAGCTGGTAGCGTTGGGGGCGGGAGCAGTGGTCGATTCGGGTTGGCACACGCTCGCGGGAAGCCGAGTGGCGTGTCGCGGATTCGACAACCGCATTGGCGCGTTCATCATCACGGAGGTTATGCGCCGGCTGGCAGAGGAGCCTTTGGCACCGATCAACGTGGCGCTCCACCTCGTTGGGAGCGTCCAGGAAGAGCTGGGGCTGATTGGCGGGCAGAACGCCGCGCACCTCATCAATCCGGATATCGGCATCTGCCTAGACGTGGGCTTCGCTACGGACGCGCACCCGATTGACCGGCGCAAGATGGGCGACGTCCGCCTCGGCAAGGGCCCGATCATTGGGACGGGTCCGCTCTACAATCCGAAGTTGCGCCAAATGCTCCTGGACATTGCGAAGTTGGAGGATATCCCCACGCAACTCCAAGTGCGCTCCCGCGCCTCCGGGAACAACGCCTACGCCATGCGCATGACCGGCGGCTCCACTGCGGTGGCACTGGTGGGCATTCCTTTGCGGTACATGCATAGCCCCGTAGAGACGCTTGACCTTGAGGACGCCGAGCGCGCCATCCGCTTGCTCTGTTCCTTCCTCGGTGCGCTCCCGGAGGCTCCGGATCTGACGCCCGCACTCTAAACGCCATTTTTCATATTCACAACGAAGAGGTTTTAAGCCGTTATGCACAGCAACCCCGAAACGCTCCCGGATATTACGAAGGACACCCGTGCGGCATTGGCGATTCGCGCCGCGCTGAAGGAAGATATTGGCTCGGGCGACGCCACAACGCTCGCGCTCGTCGGCGCGGACGTGCTCGCCACGGGCGAAATCCAGGCGCGGGAAGAGTGCTGCGTCGCGGGGCTGAATGTCGCGCTCTTCGTGCTCCAGACGCTGGACCCGACGCTGCACAGCAAGATACTCATCCCGAACGGCGCAATGGCTCCCAAGGGAAGTGTGCTCGCGCAATTTACCGGGAAGGCTCGCGCCATCCTCACGGCAGAGCGCACCGCGCTCAACTTCATCCAGCGGATGTGCGGGACGGCGACGCTCACGCATCGCTACGTGGAAGCCGTTAAGCCCTACCCGTGTCAGGTGCTGGACACGCGCAAGACCACGCCCTGCCTGCGAATCTTCGAGAAGTTCGCCGTGCGGTGCGGGGGTGGTTACAACCATCGCTTCGGGTTGTACGACCGGATTTTGATGAAGGATAATCACCGCGCCCTCTGGGCAGGTGGCGACCCGACGCGTCTTGACCTCGCGGTGGAAGCGGCGCGGAAGGCGTACCCCTTGCTCGCCGTGGAGATCGAAGTGGAAACGCTTGAGGAATTGAAGTCCGCCCTGCGTGCCGAGCCGGAGTGGATTATGCTCGACAATATGCCCTGCGACCTCATGCGCGAATGCGTCCGCATCACCCGCGAAGCCACGCAGAAAACGAAGTTGGAGGCTTCGGGAGGGATCACGCTGGAGACGGCGAACGCGATTGCCTCCACGGGCGTGGACGCTTTGAGCGTCGGAGCCTTGACGCACTCTGCGCCGAGCGTGGATTTGGCTCTGGAGTGGAGCGCACTCTAAATGAGACTCGTTTGCATCGACATCGGGAACACGTCGACGACGCTCGGCTTCTACGAAGCGGGAGAGGTCTCGCGGGTGGTGTCGATTCCCGGCGGGATCACGGTGAAGCCGGAAGCGTGCGCGGATATGCTTCGGCTGGTGGCGACAGGGGGCGTTGAGGGCGTGAGCATAGCCTCGGTGGTGCCGAAGGTGAACCGGGCGTGGAAGCACGTGGTGCGCGACGAATTGGGATGCGTGCCGCGCTTCGTCTCGCATGAAAGCCCGCTGGGTTTCGAATTGGATTACCCGCACGCCGAGCGCATCGGAGCCGATCGCCTCGCCGACGCAGCGGGCGGTCTGAAGCGTTATGGCGCGCCACTCATCGTGGTCGACTTCGGCACGGCTCTCAACTTCGAAGTGGTTGATGCGCGCCCGGCTTACGTGGGGGGCGTGATTACGCCAGGGTTGCCCCTGATGACGAGTTACCTCCACGAGAAGACAGCACTCCTGCCGGAAGTCGCGCTCGGAGGCGACGTGCCGGCGATTGGGAAGAGCACGGAAGAGGCGATCGCGCTGGGCGCGTGCGTTGGGTATCGAGGCATTGTGCGCGAAATGGTGGCACACCTGCAGAAACCCTTCGGACGAAAAAAGGCAAGAGTCGTCGCCACGGGCGGGTACGCCGAGTGGGTGCTCGCGGGTTCTGACCTGGACTTTCCGATTGATAACACCTTGACGCTCTTCGGGCTGGGCGTCATCTTCGAAAATGGCGGTGCGGACTAATGATTGAACTGCTCCTTTCGCTCCTGCATCTCTTGGCTCTGACGCTGGTTGTGCGCCTCTGCCTTCCGGAGAAGCACATCCTGCTCAACCCTTACGCGATGGCAACGGAGTCGTTGCAAGACCGCTTGCTTGGGTTTTTGAAGAGTGCGATTCCCCTGCCAACGAAGGGACTCTGCGCCCTGCTCCTGCTCGGCATCTTTGCCGGGAGGGCTGCGCTCCTCACGAAGGTGGGGCCGCCCATCGTGCCGCTGAGTGCCATGGCGTTCTTCCGGTTCCCTGTAACGGGGTTCCTCGGGTGGTTCGGCGTGGAGGTGCTCCAGTTCGTGCGGTTCTGGCTCGCGATTTGCTCGGCGTTTGCGGTGCTGGGTCTCTTGCATCTTGGGCGACCGATTCCGGGGTATACGGGCGACCTGCTCAGGCTCGGGTGCTTGCCTCTCGTGCGGATGCCCTTTATCCTGCGCCCGATCGTGGTGGGCGTGCTGTGGTGCGGCTTCGTGGCTCTGCTCTTCGCGCTCTCCGGCTCGGCGATCTATCCGCTGGGCGAGATCCCCGCGGTGAAGGAGGCGTTCGAACAGCTCAACCTCAGCAACCCCTTCAACCTCTCGGGGCTTCCGGTGGCGTTGCGCGTGCTGGCTTTGGCGGGCGATGCGCTCTTCGGGGTGATCGGCGAGCTTCAATCGTTGCTCTTTATGTCGCTCGTGCTCCTGCTTCTGGCGATGCTCTTTCGGGCGAAGGCGATGGTCTTCTTCCTCACGGACCTGGTGCGTCTCCTCTGCGGAGCACTCCCGCCGATGCGCGTGGGTGCGCTGGATTGTGCACCGCTCTTGGCTCTGCTCCTCCTCTCGCTACTCTTGGCGGCGACCAAAGCGGTTTGGATGTTCCTGATTCACGGGCTGGCGTATGTGGTGTAAGGCGTGGAAGGACGGCGCGGAAGTAACCGTTAAGCTCACGCCCCGCGCTTCAAAGAATGCCATCCTCGGTGCGGAAGAGGCGTGGTTGCGCGTGGCACTCTCCGCGCCCCCGGTTGACGGCAAGGCGAACGAGGCGGCGCGTCTCTTTCTGGCGGAAGCCTTGGACATCCCGAAGGGGCGGGTGGCGTTGCTCTCCGGGCAGACGTCGCGCCTGAAACGCTTCGCCCTCGCGGGGATAACGCCGGAGGACGTCCGCGCCAAGCTCGCGCCGTAAATGCCCGAAGCTTAAACGCAAAAAGCCCCGCACCGGATTCTCCGGCGCGGGGCTTCAGCTTTTAGAGGGCAGACGATCAGGGGATGCCGTGGTCGCCGGGGAAGGCTTCGCCAGCCCAGGCGCGTTTCGACGTCCAGTCGCGTGCAGCTCCCTTCCAGAAGGGGTCGGACTCAGGAAGTCCAAGCGGAAGGAAGATGAAGGAGCAGAGGTAGAGCGAACCGCGGTTGACGTAGTAGTCGCACATGCCGGGCTGTTCGCCGTTGAAGCCCATGGTGAGGAAGCCGTCCGGGGTGAAGTTCTGGTCGACAACCTGCCGGCGGATAACGGCGGTTAGGGCGGAGCGGACTTGTGGCGCGGGAAGATTCCAGAGCTTCTCCTTCATGAGAGCCGTTTGCGCGAGGACGTGGAAGGCACCCATGCGGTAGCAGAGCGAACGCCCGAAGGCGGGGTAAGAACCGTCGGGCGCGATGAGCCGCTCCAGCCAGGTGGAGTAACGGCGGGCGCGACGACGCTCGGTCTCTAGGAGCTTGGGGGCTTCGGCGTCGCCATGCTTGACCAAGACGCCCAAGATGTCGAGGAGCATGGGGTGGATAACGTAACTGTTGTAGTAGTCGAGCTGGCAAGCCTTGCCGTCGCCGTAAACGCCGTCGCCCTTATACCAGCCGTCCATGAAGGCGTTGATGGGGAGGCGCAGACGCTTATCGTCGCATTCTCCGGTGGTCTCCCAGAGGAACGCCTCCACTTCGCCGGCGAAGCAGAGCCAGTTGCTTTGGTTGGGCGTGATTCGGCGCGAGAGTTTGAAGCGTTCGAGCCACTGGGCGCGGACGCCTTCGGGGAGCTCGCCCCAAAGCTTCGTGGGGGAACGCAGGAATGCCTGAGCGAGGAAGGCGTATTCCACGAGCGGTTGAGAGCCCTTCCCCTTGGTGATGGAATCCTTCGTCTCGGGCTGAATCGCCGTGGTGAGTGCGCGATGCGCGAGAGCCAACATCTTCGCTCGACGGACGCCTTCGGGGGAATCGTCGGCAGGAAGTTCGAGCCACGGGGCAATGCCGTCGAGGGTTCGCGCCAACGCCTCAAAGGAAAGCGTGTTGGCGCGAGCCTTGTTCCCGTGCGGGACGGTCTCGGAAAAGCGGTCGTCAGCGATGCGCTCTAGCACGGGCGTGGCGATGCGCTCGACGGCGTTGAGCCAGACTTCGCGGTCGGTCTCCGCTTGCGCTCGCCCCGCCAATGCCATGACTCCGCACGCGAGCGACAATGCCCAAAAGGCTCTCTTCATCTGTAGGTCCTCCAAGAGTATGTCTCACAGTATGGCACACAACGCGCACCCTCGGTCGCGAAAAGGGAGAAGTCGGTTCGCCCTGCTTACCGCAGGACGCAGAGCGCAGTTACTCGCCGTGTAGCGCAGCGGAAATATCCGGCACGGCGTCCAAAAGTTTGCGAGTGTAGGGATGCTTGGGGCGCAGGAAGACTTCCCGGGCGTTACCCCGCTCGACGATTTCGCCCGCGTTCATGACGATCAGGCGGTCGCAGACAGTTCGCACCACCGCGAGGTCGTGCGAGATGAGAAGGATGGTTAGGTGTCGGCGCGAACGCAGTTCCGCAAGGAGGTTGAGGATACGCGCCTGCACGGAGACGTCGAGTGCCGAGACCGGTTCGTCCGCGATGAGCACCTGCGGATTCATAGCCAGCGCACGGGCAATCGAGATGCGTTGGCACTGCCCGCCGGAGAGCTCCCGCGGGTACGCCTGCGCCACAGCTTGTGGAAGCCCAACCTCGTCGAGGAGCGTGGCGATTCGCGTGGCGCGTTCCTCGGGTTTGCAGAGGCGGTGGACGGCAAGGACTTCGGTTAGCCCCGAGCCGATGGTCATCCGGGGATTGAGCGAGCCCGTGGCGTCTTGGAATATCATCTGCACGGCGTGGCGGGGCATATCGGCGAACGCGATGCGCCCGGAAGTGGGGCGAACCAAACCGCAGAGTGCCTTCGCCAGCGTGCTCTTGCCGCATCCGCTCTCGCCCACGATGCCGAAGAACTCCTGCTCACGGACGTCGAAGCTAATCCCCTTCACCGCTCGGAAGGGTGGCTTCCCCTGGCGCGGGTAGTCGATAACAAGGTTGGAGACGGTTAAAATGTCCATAACGCGCACGCGCTCTTATTTAAGGCTGTAGTCGATCGGCTGGATGAGGGTGCCCGGACCTCCCGCGAAGCGTGCCGACTTCATCATCTGCATCGCGGCATTGTCCAAGACGCGGTGCCCGCTTGAGCGGTAGATGGAGACGGCTTCGAGCCTGCCCTCGGCGTTCACGGTGATTTGCAGTTCAACCGTTCCCTCCCAACCGCGTGCCCGCGCCTCCGCCGGGTAGTACTTGCGCAGACGCGAGAGATCGGTTACGAGGCGAGGCTTCTTCAGGCGCGCCGTCTCACCCGTGGCTTGGCGAGCATTGTCGCTCCGGACGGCTTGCACGGGAGGCAGGGCTATCTCCGGGAGGTTGCGCGAGGACTCCAGTTCGGGCATCGGAGGCTCCGGTGAGGTTTGGAGCGTGCGCTCCGGGAGAGGGATCGGCTCCGGAGGCGGAAGACTCTCAGGGAGCGCGATCGCCGAGTCCGGCACAGCAAGCAGGGGCGCGGAGTCCGGCATCGCCACAGCGCGGGCGGGCGAGGAGGCGTCGGAGGCTGTCGCTTCAACGCTTGTCTCGCTCTCCACTTCAGCGAGCGTAAGCTCCACGGAGTCGAGGAGCAACTGCGGAGGATCGGGCGTCGTCCGCGGGGAAACAAAGTGGTGCGCCACGAGGGCAGCGCAGAAGAGGTGAAGCCCCACACTCGCGCCCAGTGCGCCTGCGTTGTTCGCCATCGTGCCCAAGACGCGCATCCGGCTTCAACGCTCCTTTTCGACCTGGTAGGTAACCTTGCTCACGCCCTTCGCTCGGAGAGCAGCGAGGAGCTCCAGAGCCACCCCGGCGTGCGACTGACGATCGGCACGAATCACCACCGGCACGCCGAGCGTTTGGAAACGCAGAGCCACCGCGTCCACTGCCGTTTCAAGCGTAAGCGGAGTGCGCCCATCAAGAAGGATTTCGTCCGAGGGCGAAAGCACGAGTTGAATTGTCTCCCCGCGCTGAACCGTCCCCTCCGCCCGCGGAAGCTCCACCTTGAGTCCGCGCTGAACGGTCATCGTCATGAACGAGTAAACGAAGAAGACGAGGAGCAGGAAGATGACGTCCATAATCGGCGTCATCTCAACGCGGGTGCGCGGTTCCTCCTCGTTCAGCAGGCGCATCTACTTTTCCTCAGCCATCACGCGCTCAATCGCGGTCATCGCTTCCTGCAAGCGCAGGACGAGTGCGCGGTGCCAGACCTTCCCAGCGTTGAAGGGCAGGAGTGCCACCATGGAGACGACCAGCCCCGCCGCCGTCGTGATCAGAGCCTCGGCGATACCCGTGGCGATGCCCGTGGGGTTCTCGGAGCCGGACGCGCCCATCAACTGAAAGGAGGAGATGATCCCCGTAACCGTTCCCAAGATGCCGAGCATGGGCGCGAGCGTAACAATCGTGTCAAGCACGCCCAGCCCCGAAGCCAGTTTCCGGACGCACTTTTGCGCCTCGGCTTCGAGGGCTTCGGCAAACTCCAGCTCGGGATGCTTGAGCGCGCCCAGGACGATCCGCGCATAGGGCGAGGGGTTGCGCCGAAGCGTCTCAATCTGTTCCTCGCGTTTCTGCCCGGCGAGCGTACGCACCGCCTCACCCCACGCCTCAGCCGTCCGGTCAATGGAAAGGCGGAAGAGCCCCCACTGCACAGCCTTCTTAATAATGACTAGCACGGACACCACCGAGCACGCCGCGATAGGCCACATCACGGGACCACCCCGCGTCATGATGTCCGCTAAGAAGTCGATCGCGCCTGTCACGATTGCGCCCCCTTCCGCTTCGCATTGCGCAGCTTTACTCGCAACGTCTTCCCGATTGCCGACTCCGCCTTCACCTCCGGGAAGCGCAGAGCGTTATCCAAAACCACGTCCGCTCGCCCAAGCTCCGGCGAAGCCTCCAACTGCTTGGCATCGTAACGCCACGAACCGGGCAAGCGCAACCACAGTGCACCATCCTTCGCACCTTCGCAGACAGTAACTGCAAGCGTCAACTCGCCCTTCTCGAAGGTCGGGGGCAACACCTTAAAGCGTCCGTCGGCGATGCGTGCGTCCAACGCCGGGTCGCCGTAGAAGCAGACGGTGTCGCGATCGTGCAGGTTGCCGGAGAGCTCTTGTGCCTTCTTGCGGATGACGTCGTCCGTCTCGCCCTTCTGCTTCAGTTCGGCGAGGTAACGCTGCATACCCGGCGTGTTCGGGAAGTTGACGCGCTGGATCTCCTTAAGGCGATACGAGCGCAGGTCGTCGATGGGCTGATGCTCCAGCCAGTCGACTATGCCGAGGTTCGTAAAGTGGAAGGCTTCCGAGGCAGTGCAGGAGCCGGACGCGCCAACGAAGAGCCCGAGCGTCCCCCAACCTTGCGCGCCGAACCACGTGGTTACGGTGTAGCCCACGAATTGGCGCACGCCCCCATCGCGCATCCACGAGAGCGCCATGCAGTCGGTCTTATCCACGTCTCCAATTAAGCAGTTCCCGCTGGCGATGTAAACCTTCGCTTCGTCGCTCCCAGCAGGATGAATCTGCTTCTTCGTGTCGATAGCGTAGAGCTTCCCCTCGCGATGCACCATCGCCATATTCGGACCGCAATACCCCATCTGCCAGTCGTGCTGCGTGGCGTGTCCGGAGGTGGCGAGGAACTGCACGCGGTCTTTCTGCAAACGTTCAAGGACGCCCTGCGTGTTATCCGTGTCGCACGGCATCTTCTCCACGCTATCCGTCTTCCCCTTTTCCCAATACAACATCGTCCCGCGGTGGTCTTCGGTGTACCGCCACGCCTTATCGAACGCCGTCAAATCGCAGTTCGCGCAGTCCAACGCTCGCCGGACGGCGATGGGCTTCGCCTCCGCCACCTTCCGCGCTGCGGGCGCGTCGTAACCCGTGATGATGCCCCAGAAGGTGTCGGTGTAAGGATCGTCATCCAACGCTCGGCAAACGTTGCTCACGGCAATCGTCAACTTCACGCCCGCCTCTTCCGGGCGCACGACGAATGCCGTAAAGCTCGGCATCTGCTTCGACAAGCCCTCGCGCACCTCCTCCGGCGATTGCTTCCATATATATACGCGTGCGTGCGGATACTTCGCTTGCAGGGCGTCAACCGTCGCAGCCTTCCACTCGGCGTCTTGCATCACCGCTTCCGATGCCACGATGGCATACGTGTCGACCGGTGTACTCCCCGCGAAACCGACACTCGCGCCACCCGCGCAAACCAACGCCAACGCCAGCACTATCCGCTTCACCATCGCGCCACGCTCCTTCCCAACTCACTCCTGCTTAAGGAGCGTATCCACAATCTCGGCAAAGGCTTTCGCCACCGGACTCTCCGGGTGCGCCGAAAGGAGGAGTTTACCATCGTCGCCACTCTCTCCGACCTCCGTGGCGATGGGCAACTTGCCGAGGAAAGGCACGCCATACTGCGCCGCGAGGGCTTCCCCGCCACCCGTCTTAAAGATGGGCGTGAACGTCCCGCAATGCGGACAAGTAAACCCGCTCATGTTCTCAACCACCCCGAGGATGGGGAGATTCAACTGCTTACAGAAGGCGATCGACTTGCTCACGTCGAGCGTCGCAACCTGCTGAGGCGTCGTGACCAATACCGCGCCATCCGCGCCCGGGATCGTTTGGACAACGCTCAGGGGCTCATCCCCCGTTCCCGGAGGGCAGTCTACCAGCAAGTAGTCCAGCTCACCCCAGCGCACGTCCCCGACGAATTGCCGAATGACGCCCGCCTTCAGCGGTCCGCGCCAGACGATCGGCTCGTCCGGGCGTTCGAGAATCAACGCTGTCGACATCACCTTCACGCCTTCTGCCGTCTCCGCCGGGAGGAGCTTCTCGCCATCGCTCGTCGCCCGCTGACCTTGAAGCCCAACGAGTTTAGGGATGCTCGGCCCGTGGACGTCTACATCCAGCAAGCCCACCTTCTTTCCCTTGAGAGCCAACGCGCCCGCGAGGTTCGCCGCCACCGTGCTCTTCCCCACTCCCCCCTTGCCCGAGAGGACGAGGATTACATGCTTAATCTGCGCCAACGCCACCTTGACCGGGTCTTCCTTCGGCTCCGCGCATCCGCCCTTGGACGCGCACTCTGCGCAATGTCCGTTGCACTCTGCCATCGCTCTGCCTCCCTTACTCCTGAACGCGCCCGTCGAAGTTGCCCGTTGCCGTATCCACCACAATCCGTTCGCCCATCGTGATGTACTCGGGCACGACCACCGTCAGCCCTGTTTCGCACTCTGCCTGCTTCCCGCGCCCGGTGGCAGACGCGCCCTTCAGCACCGGGTCGCACTGCGTGACCTTGAGCACCACCTTCTGCGGCGGCTCCACGGCGAGCACCTTCCCTTCGCTGATCAACGCCTTAAGGTCCTCCATCTCCGGCAGGAGGTAGGGCAGGAGCGACTCCACGTCCGCCTTCGTCAGCTCAAACTGCTCGTAGCTCTCCTGATCCATGAAGGTGTAAACGCCGTGATCCTCGTAGAGGAATTGCGTGGGGCGAACCTCGAAGTCCGCCTCCTTGTACAGGTCATCGCCCTTGACCGTCTGGTCGAGTTTCTGTTTGCTAACCAAGTTCCGGAAACGGAAGTGGTAGAGCGTTGCCGCGCCGCGTGCGCTGGGATTCGTTACCTGCAAGCTGTCGAGCTGATGCGGCACCCCGTTGATTTCCACGAAGCCACCGCGCTTCAAATCACAAGCCCTTAACATAATTACTTCCTTCCTTGATCCGTTCCTGCGGTCTCCGGCGCACCGTTCTCCCGAGCCCCCGTGCGATACGCCTCCACGGCGCGGGTATAGGCGGGCGTGCGCACATAACCGCAACATTGAAACTCCGGGCAAAACCCGCGATAGACGCATTCGGGCACGCAGCACGAAGCCAGTTCCGGATTCTCCGCTTTCAGCGCGTCCACCACTTGCTTCCACGCTTCCCGCGTCTCGGGCGACGCCTGATTGCACAACCGCTTCCGCGAAATGTTGAGGATGGCTTGCGCGTTGGCGATGCACTCGTGCGTAACTTCCGTGTCTTGACGCATAGCGTCCCGGTCGACGCCTGTGCGGTCGCTCCGTTGCGTACTCACAAAGTGGTCAATCCCGAACTTGTGCCGCACGAGGTGAACGCTGACCCAACTTTTCAAACCCACCCACTTCCAACGAAAGACCAACTGGCGAATGGGCGAATGCTCTGCCAGAATCATCCGTTTCTTCCACGCCGACGACGGCTCGCCGTTCCCGGACGCCTTATTAATGGTTGTCCGCGCTGCGTCTGCCACATCGCGCCACGTCGAGCGCGTGCCATAAAATTCCAACTTCGGAGCCATACTTCCTCCTTCTAACGCCTCCTCGAAGGCGTCCTTACCCTTCCCAAAAGCGCTTCCCACGATTGTACCATATAACGCCACCCCCCTTCCTCCTCCCCCAGCCCCGGCGGAGTCTGACCCCAGACTCCCCCGGGGCTTTTTTGTCCCCTCAACCGCCTTCCCCC
>CAVDHG010000044.1:0-11734 GCA_963608725.1 Agathobacter rectalis
GGGGATGTACCGAAAAAGGGAAGAGTAGGGGGCAAAAGCGGGGGGATTTTGAACCTAAAAAGGGGGGTCTCCGCACCGCGATCGAGGTGAGTCCGCCTCGCGTCTCCCTCCTCTCCGCCTCGCGTCTCCCCCGAACTCGGTTGCGGGGCACCCCTTACTTTTTTCCATCGCTAATGGAAAAAAGGACGCCGATTTTCCATTAGCGATGGAAAAAAGGACGAATCTTTGATAGGATGTCCCCCATGAAAGCCATCAGGAGAATGATTTCGCCGGCTAAGGGAAGCTTCTTTCTCTTCGGTCCGCGTGGCACCGGTAAATCCGTCTGGCTCAAGCAACGTTTCCCAAACGCCCTAATAATCTCCCTGCTTAATGTTACGCTTCGGCGCGAGATGGTGGCGAATCCCCAGCGGTTGCGTGCGCTTATCGAGGGCACGGGGGACGTGAAGGACATCGTCATTGACGAAATCCAGCGTGCGCCGGAACTGCTGGACGTTGTTCACGCGCTGATGGATGAGAAGCGCGGTTATCGCTTCATTCTCGCCGGGTCGAGTGCGCGTAAGCTCAAGCGTAACGCCTCAGCCGACTTGCTGGGTGGGCGCGCCGTCTTGCGGTATTGCCACCCGTTTATGGCGTCGGAGCTTGGCGAGGCGTTTTCGCTGGAGCGTGCCCTGCAAGTCGGGATGATTCCGCTTGTTCTCAATTCGCCCCCCGCTTCGCCCGAGGACGTTCTCTCAACCTATCTCGACCTCTACCTGCAAGAGGAGGTAACGAGTGAAGGCGTTATTCGCAATCTTGACGCCTTCGCCCGCTTCTTAGAGGCGGCGTCCTTCTCGCACGCTCAGCTCCTCTCGGCAAGCGACGTGGCGCGGGATGCCGGGGTTAAGCGTTCGACGGTTGATGGCTACTTCAGCATTCTGGAGGATATGCTCATCACGCGCACCTTGCCCGTCTTCTCCAAACGCGCCAAGCGTCTCCTCGTCGGGCACGATAAGTACTACTTCTTCGATGCGGGCGTCTACCGCGCCCTGCGCCCGAAGGGTCCGCTCGACCGCCCGAGCGAGATTGACGGAGCCTGCCTCGAAGGACTCGTCTTCCAGCATTTGACAGCCTGGAACGACTACAGCGGGGGAGAGAACACGCTTCACTTCTGGCGCACGAGGGCGGGAGTCGAAGTCGATTTCGTCGTCTACGGTGCTCACGCCTTCCACGCGATTGAAGTGAAAAATGCGGCGAAGGTAACGCGTCGGGACGCCTCCGGGCTTGAGGCATTCCACGCCGACTATCCGGAGGCAACCTGTACGCTCCTCTACCGGGGAACTGACACGCTTAAACTCTCCGAGCATTGCCTGGCTCTTCCCATAGAGCGGTTCCTCCGCGAGCTGACCCCCAACGCCCCGCTCCCGCTCTCCTAAACCTCCGCCCCACCCCCTCCCCTAGCCGAGCCTCACCCAAACTCGGTTGCGGGGGAATTTCTCTTTTTCCCCTGCCAGACACACACAAGCGACGCCCGCGGGGCGTCTCCCCCACCCCACACCGACGCCCTCGCACCACCCTTCCCCCTAACCGCTCCCCACAACCCCCAACTCTAAAACCACCGACTCCAGCCCCCACATCCCGCCATCTGACCACCCGCGCCCCGCCAACTCCACCCCCAAAACCCACTTTTCGCCCCTTCCTATCTTCCCGCTCCCTACTTTTAGACGGGCTGGATGGATTTTTCGCCCCTTTTTCGTCGGGTTGTCGCCGTTTCGGCGTCGCGTGTGGGGTTTGGGATGCCCGGAGGGCGTCCCCTGTGTGTGTCTGGAAGGAGAAAGAAAAAAATTCCTCCGCAACCGCGATCGAGGTGTCTCCGCCTCGCGTTTGGGGGAGACGCGGTGCGGAGAGAGGGGGAACGCGGTTGCAGGGGTTTGGTTGCGAGGGGGTGGGGAAAGGAATATACTAGAGGTTTCCTGATTTAAGAGGAGCAAAGGACGCATTATGGAATTGCTGAAACAGATTTGCGCAAAAGCCAAAGGGTCGGGTCGGACGATTGTTCTTCCCGAGGGACAAGATCCGCGGGTCATCAAAGCCGCGAATCTCGCCGTCCAAGAGAACGTTGCCAAAATCATCGTCTTGGGAACGCCCGAGGAGATCGTCTTCTCGGAGAATGCCGCCGGAATGAAGCTCGCCGAAGAGATCGTTACGATTGACTACACGCAGGGCGCGCTCCTGGACGAGCTTTCCACCGCCTTCTATGAGAAGCGCAAAGCCAAGGGGATGACCCCCGAGGCGGCGCGTCAGACGCTCCTGGAAAAGCGCATCTACTTTGGCGCGATGATGCTCGCGACGGGGAAGGCGGATGGACTCGTTGCCGGCTCCATTGCTTCCACGGGCGATATGCTCCGCGCCGCCTTCCAATGCGTGGGCACCGCGCCGGGGATTAAGCTCGCCTCCTCCACCTTCCTCATGGGCTTGAAGGAGCCGACGCCGGCTGGAGACGACGTGCTCTGCTTTGCCGACTGCGCGGTCAACCCCTGCCCAACCGCCGAGCAGATGGTCGACATTGCGCTTGCCACGGCGCGGACGTTTAAGGCACTCGTGGGCAAACAGCCGAAGGTGGCGTTTCTCTCCTTCTCATCGAAGGGCTCGGCGAAGCATGAGCTGGTAGACAAGGTGGCAGAGGCGGCGCGCCTCACGAAGGCAAAATTCGAGGAGCTGGGGTTGGACGCCGTCGTCGATGGCGAGATTCAAGCCGATGCGGCACTCGTCCCGGCGGTGGCACTCCAGAAGAATCCCGGAGGGGCGATCAAGGGCGATGCGAACGTGCTGATCTTCCCCGACCTGCAGGCGGGCAACATTTGCTACAAGCTCGTCCAACGGCTCGCGGGCGCAACGGCGTTGGGCCCGGTGCTCCAAGGCGTTGCCAAGCCCATTAACGATCTCTCGCGGGGGTGCAGTGCCGAGGACATCTTCGGCAATATCTGCATCTCCGTGGGGCAAACCCTCTAACGCGCTCCATGCCCTTTACCGCCGACGACCGCCCCTACCTGATCGCGCTCAACCGCGTGCCTCGCGTGGGGGCGGCGAAGGTGGCGTCGATTCAGCGGGCGTTCGGTTCGCTTGCCGGAGCCGTGGGAGCCACCGCCGAGGAGCTCGCGCTCGCCTGTAAAGATTTGGGTGCGCCGACGGCTCAAGCCGTCTCCGAAGCGTTGCACGTCGACTTCGCGGAAAGGGAGGAAGCCTTTGCCCGCGAGCATGGCGTTGTGATCTTGACGCCCGAGGATGCGCGTTGGCCCAAAGCCTTCCGCGCTCTTGTAACTCCCCCACTCTGCCTTTACTGCGCGGGGGATCTCGAGTTGCTCAACGCGCCGGCGGTGGCGATGATTGGCACGCGCCGAGCCTCGGTCTATGGGAGCGAGCAGGCGCGACGCTTCGCCCTGCGTTTGGCGGAAGCCGGCGTGCAGGTGGTCAGCGGACTCGCTGAAGGGATCGACTCGGCTTCGCACGAAGGCGCACTCACCGCATCCCCCGAGGCGGAAGGGAAAACCGTGGCATTCATCGGCGCGGCTCTCGATTGCATCTACCCGAGCAGTCGGAAGCCCTTGGCGCGGGAGATCGTCCGGAGGCGCGGGCTGGTGGTGAGCGAGTATGCGTTCGGGAGGCACGCCGATAAGAAGACCTTCCCCCAGCGTAACCGGCTCGTGGCAGGTTTGGCGGCGCGGGTCATGGTGGTCGAAACCCCGGTGCGTGGCGGGACGATGATAACCGTCGACTTCGCTAAGCGGATGGGCAAACCCCTTTATGCCCTGCCCGGGCGCGTAGATTGGCAGGGCTTTGCCGGGAATCATGAGCTTCTGCGAAAAGGGGAAGCCAAGCTGGTTACCTCCCCAGAAGAAATCCTCGACGATTTGGATGACCTTGCTCCGGACGTGGGCAGGACAACGGAGCCGACGGCTCCAAGCGTGGCAGGGCTCTCTCCCGAGGAGCAGAAGCTTTACAACGCCGTGGGCGAAGAGGAAGTTACGCTCGACGTGCTCGCCCAGCGCACGGGGCTGCCTATGCCCCAAGTGATGGCTCTAGCGATCGGCTTGCAAATGCGCCGACGCCTCCGCTCCCTTCCCGGCGGGCGCATCACCCGCGCCACGCGCTAGGGCGTGGCTCTCCCAAGCGATTTGGCTTTTCGCGCCATTTATGGTATAAGAGCGTGCTATGGACTGCGTTTCGGAGCAGGATTGCCGAGCCTTGGCAGAGCGCGTGCTTGAGGCGTGCCGTCAGCAGGGATTCCGACTGGCGGTGGCAGAGTCTTGCACCGGGGGCTTGATTGGCGCGAGCCTGACGGCAGTGCCGGGCGCAAGCGACGTCTTCGAAGGCGGGATTCTGAGCTATCAGAACCGCGTGAAGGAGGCGTTGCTGGGCGTGCAGGCGCAGACGCTCGAGAGCGTGGGCGCGGTTAGCCCGCAATGTGCGCGGGAGATGGCTCTGGGAGCCTGCCGGGCATTGGGCGCGGACGTGGCACTTTCGGCGACAGGCGTTGCCGGGCCCGGCGGTGGCTCGGCGGAAAAACCGGTCGGAACCGTCTGCATCGGGTGCGCCGTGCGAGGTGCCTGCGAGGTGCAGGTGTGCCACTTCTCCGGAGACCGCGATGCGGTGCGCCGAGAGACGGTGCGCGAAGCATTGAATTTGGCACTGCGGTGCCTAAGGAAAGAAGAGAGTAAACATGGTTGAGATTGATTGGTCGAAGCTCGGATTCGCGTACATGCCCACGCGCAGTCACATTCGCTACACGTGGAAGGACGGCGCATGGGACGGCGGAGAACTGGTTGCCAAGCCGGAGATTACGATGTCGGTGGCAGCCGGGTGCCTGCACTACGGGCAGGAATGTTTCGAGGGGCTGAAGGTTTTCCGGCAGAAGAACGGGAAGGTGATCGCGTTTCGCCCGCAGGAGAACGCCGAGCGGATGCAGCGGACGGCGGTTAAGACGGTGATGCCCCCGGTGCCCACCGAGATGTTCCTCGACGCGCTCAAGCGGGTGGTGAAGGATAACATTGACTACGTGCCGCCGTATGGGACGGGGTGCTCGCTCTACGTGCGCCCGCTTTTGATCGGCACGGGGCCTCAGATCGGCGTGGCTCCGGCAAGCGAGTATACCTTCCTGATGATGGTGATGCCGATGGGCGACTACTACAAGGGAGGCATTAAACCCGTCCGGGCGATTGTCTTCGATGAGTATGACCGCGCCGCGCCCCTGGGCATGGGGGACGTTAAGGTGGGCGGGAACTACGCCGCGAGCCTCTATGCGCACGAGAAGGCGCACCAGATGGGCTACCCCGTTGAGCTGTATCTGGACGCCAAGACGCATACGAACGTGGAGGAGTTTGCGACGTCGAACTTCCTGGGCTTCAAGAAAGACGGCACGTTCGTGACGGTGAAGTCGGTCTCGGTGTTGCCCTCGGTGACGAATCTTTCGCTCCGGCAGCTGGCAGAAGACCTCGGGCACAAGGTGGAGATGCGCACCGTCCCCTACGAAGAGCTTCGGGAATTCGCGGAGGTGGGAGCTTGCGGGACAGCCGTGGTGGTTACGCCCGTCTGCGAGATTCACCGCGGAAGCGACGTCATCGAGATCGGGTCGAAGACCGAGTGCGGGCCGCTCATGCGCCAACTGCATGACGCGGTGCAGGATATTCAGTTCGGGCGTGCGCCGGACGTCCACGGTTGGTGCTACGAGATTGCTTAAGGCAAGGCTCAAGGCAACGCTCGGCGGGAGAGCCCCCGCCAGTTTACGGTATTCTTAAAAGGAGCACGCAGTATGCCCTCATCTTCTGTTCATCAAGGTCGCAGTGGCGCGCAGTGCGTGATCGACGGGCTGATTAACAACGGCTGTGAAGTCCTCTTCGGTTATCCCGGGGGGCAAGCGATAGACATCTTCGACAAGCTCTACGCTTCGCCCTTGCGCCTCGTGCTCCCGCGTCATGAGCAGGGGGGCATCCACATGGCAGACGGCTACGCCCGCGCCACGGGAAAGGTGGGGTGCGCCCTAGTAACCTCCGGACCCGGCGCGACCAATGCGGTTACGGGACTTGCCACCGCGATGATGGACGGCGTGCCCCTCGTGGTCATCTCCGGGCAGGTGGGCATGAGCTTGATCGGCACCGACGCCTTCCAGGAAGCCGACACCACCGGCATTACACGGAGCGTGACGAAGCACAACTTCCTCGTGCGCTCGGTCGACGAGTTGCCACGCGTGATTGCGGAAGCCTTCTTCATCGCTTCGACGGGTAAGCCCGGCCCCGTGCTGATCGATATCCCGAAGGACGTCCAGCAGGCGTACACCCTCCAGCCCGACGTGCAGGACGTTGCCATCCGCGCCTATCACCCGACCATCCTCCCGCCCATCGAGCAGGTGGAGCGGTTGGCAGACGCCCTGAACAAGGCGCATCGCCCGGTGCTCTACATCGGCGGCGGAGCGATCGCCTCGGGGAGCTGCGCGCTGATTCGGTCGCTCGCGGAAACCTATCAGATCCCCGTCTGCTCCACGTTGATGGGGTTGGGGGCTTTCCCGGAAACCTCGCCCCTCTCGCTCTGGCTGGTGGGCATGCACGGCTCGGTGGCGGCGAACAACGCCATCCAGCAGTCCGACCTCGTGATCGCCGCCGGGGCACGCTTCGATGACCGGGTTACCGGGCGCATCGCCGACTTCGCGCAGGGTGCGAAGATCGCGCATATCGACGTCGACGCCTCCGCCATCGGCAAGAACGTCTCGACGAACATCCCTGTCTGCGGGGATCTGCGGCAGACTCTGGAGCAGCTGCTCCCGCTCTTGAAGGCGGTTGACCGCTCCGACTGGCTCGCGCAGATTGCCCGTTGGCGCGAGAGCAAGCCCGCCACCTACTTCCCGCGCAAGGATGGGAAGCTCCAGCCCCAAGCCGTGATCGAGGCGATCGACCGCATCTCGGAAGGGAAGGCAACGATTGTTACGGACGTGGGGCAGAACCAGATGTGGGCGGCGCAGTTCTTCCGTTACACCCGCCCGCGCTCCTTCCTCAGTTCCGGCGGGCTGGGGACGATGGGCTTCGGCGTGCCGGCGGCAATCGGTGCGCAATTCGGGTGCCCCGCCTCCTTGGTGGTCTCGGTCAATGGCGACGGTGGCTTTCAGATGAACATTCAGGAGCTGGTCGTTGCCGTGGAGCATCGGCTGCCGGTGAAGTTCGTGATTCTCAACAACAGTCGCCTGGGCATGGTGCGCCAGTGGCAGGACCTCTTCTACGGCGGGCGTCATTCCGCGACGGTGCTCTCGCAGAACAACCGCCCCGAGAACGAGCGTATCCTCTGCGCCGAAGGGGAGCCGACCTACCTGCCCGACTTCGTCAAGGTTGCCGAAGCTTACGGCTTGGAGGCGCGCCGGGTCTCGTCCCTGGACGCGGTGGAGGCGGTGCTGAAGGAAGCCTTTGCCGATTCGCGCCCGTGGGTGATCGAGTGCATCGTTGCCGAAGATGAGAACGTCCTGCCGATGGTGGCTCCGGGCGCGGCACTCTCCGAGATGATCCTGGCAGAGCAGAACTAGGAGGCGCACCATGCAAAAGCATATTCTCAATGTGTCGGTCGAAAACCGCCCCGGCGTCCTCGCTCGAATCGTGGGCTTGATCTCCGGGCGTGGATACAACATCGAAACGCTCAACGTCGGCCCCACGAATGACGACTCCATCTCCAAGATGACGATTGTCATCCCCGGCGATCGCAAGGTGATTGAGCAGGTGGTGGCACAGCTCGCCAAGCAAATCAACGTCTTTCGCGTGGACGATGTTACCTCTAAGCCCCACATCGACCGCGAGGCGATCCTCGTAAAGGTGGCGACGAAAGCCACGGGGCGCGCACCGGTCATCGAAGTTGCCATGCTCTTCGGCGCGAAGGTGCTGGGCGTCCACCCCGACTCGCTCACCATCCAGATGGTGGGCTCGCAAATGCAGGTCGAGCAATTCCTGACGCTCATGCATCCCTTCGACGTGCTTGACCTCTCCCGCTCCGGCTCCATCGCCATGACGCAGGAGTAGCTCGCTTTCCGGACGCCATATGCAACACTTCGCCGTATTGGGGCACCCCATCAACCACAGCTTCTCGCCGATCATGCACGAGGCGAGCTTCCGCGCCCTGAATTATGACGCCTCCTACACCCGGCGCGACGTCCCCCCAGAGACCCTCGCGGACGCCCTGAAGGCTCTTGCCGACGAGGGCTTCACCGGCGTTAACCTCACGATTCCCCACAAACAGCTTGCCCTCCCCATGATGGACGAGCTGACCCCCGAAGCCGTGCGCCTCGGCGCGGTCAACACCGTGCGCTTCGAAAACGGCAAGTACTACGGTCATAACACCGACGGCGCAGGCTTCCTCGCCGCCGTGAAGACCATGCTCGGCTTCGAACCCGCCGGGAAGCGCGTGGCGATCATCGGCTGTGGCGGAGCCGGGCGCGCCGTCGCCCTCTCCCTGGGATATGCCGGGGCGAAGAGTTTCGCTTTGCTGGACGTCGATTCCGCCCGCGCCCAACAGCTTGCCCGGGAGCTTCAGATGCAGTGCCACGCGGAGGCTGCTCCTGCTTCGCACGCCGAGCTTCGGGAAGCCGACCTCGTGGCGCAGTGCTCCCCGAGCGGGCTAGCCATCCTCCCCGAACCTGCCGCCCTCGCTTCCGACTTCCGCGCCGGGCAAGTGCTCTATGACATTGTGATCCCCCCCGGCTCCCCCATCACCCCCACCATGCGCGAAGCGCAGAAGGCGGGCGTGCAGTGCGCCAACGGCGTGCGGATGCTCGTGGAGCAAGGTGCGCTCTCGTTTACCTTTTGGACGGGGCTTGAAGCCGACCGCGAAGCCATGTTCCAAGCCGTAACGGCTGGGGTTTCGGCGCATGACTGAGTGGCTCATGAACCTCCCCGAGGAGCAAGCCACGCTCCTCATGCGCCTGACGCTCGGGGGCGTCCTCTGCTTAGGCGCGATCATCGGGAGCTTCCTCAACGTCTGCATCTACCGCATCCCTCTCGGTCAATCGGTCAGCGTCCCGCGCTCGCACTGCTTCTCCTGCGGGAAGACCATCCCCTGGTTCCACAACATCCCCGTGCTCTCCTGGTTCATCTTGCGCGGGCGGTGTGCTTCTTGCGGGAGCCCCATCAGCTTCCGTTACCCCTTTATTGAAGCCCTCACGGCTCTCCTCTTTCTCCTCGTCTTCCAGATGTGGGGCAACCCGACCCTCTTCGCCCTGACCCCTCTCCCGCTCCCGGAGTTGATCCCCTTCTTTTGGATCTTCGTTGCCTCAACCGTCGTCAACGTCATGATCGACTTCGATCATCGGATTCTGCTCGACCGCATCTCCCTGGGCGGAACGGTGCTTGCCCTCGCCGTGAGTGCCGCCTTCCCGATTCTGCACGGCGCGGACATCTGGTGGGCAGGCTTACTGCGCTCTGCCGTGGGTGGAGGCGTGGGCTTCGCGACCGGGTTTATCATCGCCTGGTGTGGCGAAAAGATCTTCTTGCAGGACGCCTTCGGATTCGGGGACGTGAAGTGGATGATGCTCTTTGGTGCCATCTTCGGGTGGCTCGGCTTCTTCTGGATCCTGCTCCTGGCGTGCGTGCTTGGGCTTTTCATGGGCTTGGGCGTCCTCCTCTTTAGTAAGGTCAACCGCGCTCTCGACGCCCAGCCTCTGGCAATCCCCTTCGGTCCCGCGCTCGGTGCGGGCGCACTCCTCTGGCTCTTCTGGCGGAGCTGGCTCCTGCGCCGATTCGCCGAACTCCGCGCTTGGGCTTTTGAGCACGACGACCTCCTGCTCTTTATCTGCGTGCCCCTCCTTCTTCTCGCCTTCGCGTGGCTCATCGTCCGGATTCGCATCATCCGAGAGCAAGTCCGCGAAGAGGACGCACACGCCGAAGAGACGCACGAGGAGGAATCCCACCATGACTGATACTATCTTGCTTGAAGGTCTTCGCGTGGAGTGCATCATCGGCGATCTCCCCCACGAGCGCACCTTCCCCCAAGAGCTGTTCCTTGACCTAGCGTTCGGGTGCGACCTGCGCCAAGCCGCCGCGAGCGACCGCCTTTCCGACACCGTGGACTACGTCTCCATCGCTCAAGCCGTGCGCGACGCCCTTACGCAGGGCAAGTGCCGGATGATCGAGCGCGCCGCGCAATTGGCGATTGAGACCGCCTTCGCCTCGGACGCCCGCATCACCTCCTGTCGCGTAACGGTGCGCAAACCTCACGCCCTCCCCGGCGTGGTTGCCGGCGTAACCTTAGAGCGCACCCGCGCCTAACGCGTCTCCCCTCTCCCCTACTCTTCTCTCTCCTCCGGCGCACGCCGGGAGCACCCAACTAAAAAGCGTTGGCGAAGCCTGTGAGCTTCGCCAACGCTTTTTTTGTGCCCTGAACAGGGAGTGGCTTACTTGCCAGCGATCACGCGGCACATCTCGACAACCTTGTTGGAGTAACCCCACTCGTTGTCGTACCACGCGCAGACCTTGACGAAGGTCGGATCGAGCTGGATGCCCGCCTTCTCGTCGAAGGTGGAGGTGCAGGACTCACCACGGAAGTCGGTGGAGACCACCGCTTCGTCGGTGTAGCCGAGGATGCCCTTGAGCTCGCCCTCGGAAGCCTTCTTCATCGCCGCGCAGATCTCTTCGTAGGAAGCGGGCTTATCCAGCTCGCAGGTCAAGTCCACGAAGGAGACGTCCGACGTCGGCACGCGCACGGACATACCCGTGAGCTTCCCGTTGAGCGCGGGGAGCACCTTGCCGACCGCCTTCGCCGCACCGGTGGAGGAGGGGATCATGTTCTCGAGGATGCCACGACCACCGCGCCAATCCTTCTTGGAAGGACCGTCAACCGTCTTCTGCGTGGCGGTGGCAGCGTGGATGGTGGTCATCAAGCCGCGCTTGATGCCGAAGGCGTCGTTGAGCACCTTGGCGATGGGCGCGAGGCAGTTGGTGGTGCAGGAGGCGTTGGAGATGATGTCCTGCCCGGCGTAGGTCTTGTGGTTCACGCCATAGACGAACATGGGCGTGGCGTCCTTCGAGGGGGCGGACATAACCACCTTCTTCGCACCGGCGGTGATGTGAGCGCGAGCCTTTTCGTCAGTGAGGAAGAGCCCGGTGGACTCCACCACGATTTCGGCGCCGACTTCGTTCCACTTGAGGGCGGCGGGATCTTTCTCCGCGGTGAGGCGGATCTTCTTGCCGTCCACGATGAGCGTTGAGCCATCCACGGAGATGTCGTGATTGAAGCGACCGTGAACCGAGTCGTACTTCAGCATGTAAGCGAGGTAATCGGGGTCGAGCAAGTCATTGATGCCGACGATTTCGACGTCATTGAAGTTCTCAACTGCAGCACGGAAGACCATACGACCGATACGACCGAATCCGTTGATGCCAACCTTAATGGACATGATAATACTCCTTTTCGTTTTCCGGACATCCCTCCCGCACAATGCGCCGGGATCCCGACAAATGAATACCCAACAGGATACTCCACTTTCCCCCAAAAAGTCAAGTTCCCCTCACAACCTCCCCCCTCCCCTTTTTACCCCCTTCCCCACCCCCTTTTTCGTCCCCCCTCCCCCTGTTTCTCCCCCCTCCCCGCCCCCAAACCGCATAACCCCTTCTCCTTTCAACCGCTCTCCCACTTTCCACGGAAAGTTATGAACACGCTGTTCATAACTCCTCGTTTTTGACCCCTCCGAACCGCGATCGAGGTCTTCTCGGTTCGCGTTTGGGGTAAACGCGGT
>CAVDHG010000045.1:0-11501 GCA_963608725.1 Agathobacter rectalis
CCGCACCGCGATCGACCTCTTCCCGGTTCGCGTTTGGGGTAAACGCGGTGCGGAGGGAGGGGGAAGGCGGTTAGGGGGTGGGGAGGAGTTTGGTGAAGAGGGAGCGGGCGAGGTTGGGGTGGGTGTGGATAAGGTTGTGCGTTTCAGAAGGGTCGGAGCGCAAGTTGTAGAGTTGACCGTTCAAGGGGTTGTTGCGGGCGGTGGGGTGGTTGCCGGCGCGGGGCGGAACAATGTATTTCCAGTCGCCCTCGCGGATGCTGAGTTGGGAATCCTGGCAGATAATAAAGGTTCGCGAACTCGGAGCCGCCGCATCCAAAAGCGCAGGAGATTGGTCGAAGGAGTCGGTCAAGGCTCCTGCAGGGACAGGAACCCCCCGCAGGGCGGCAAAGGTCGCGCCGAGGTCAACCAAGGAGAGCAACGCCTCGGAGGTGCCACCGGGGGCAATCGTGCCCTGCCAGACAACGATAAAGGGAACGCGGTGCCCGCCTTCGTAGGGCGTATACTTGTGTCCGCGCCAGTCCCCGGTGGGCTTATGAGCGCCGAGCAACTCGGTGGCGCGATCCTTGTAGCCATCGTTCACCATGGGACCGTTGTCGGATGTGATGACCACCAAGGTCTCGCGCTCGATGCCCTCGCGCTTGAGGGCGTCAATCACGCGCCGGACGCTGTCATCGAATTGGCGCGTAACGTCGCCACGTGCGCCGAAGGGGGTGGAGCCGACGAAGCGCGGGTGCGGGACGCGGGGGACGTGGATATCATTGGTGCCGAAGTAGAGGAAGAAGGGGCGGTCGCGGTAACGGTGAATGAACGCCTCGGCTTTCTCGGTGAAGGTGTCCGCCATGGTTTCATCCACCCAGCGGGCGCGTTTGCCACCTTTCATGTAGCCGATGCGCCCAATGCCGTTGACGACGGCTTGGTTGTGCCCGTAGTCCCAATCCATCTTCAGGGTGGCGCGGTCGCGCTTGCCGTCCAGCTCGCCGGGGTAGTTGTGCCGGTAATTCACCTCCAGTGGGTCATCCGGATCGAGTCCCACCACGCGCCCATTCTCCACGTAGACGCAGGGGGTGCGGTCGGCAGTTGCTGCCATGAGGAAGGTGTAGTCGAAGCCGGTATCGTTTGCCGAGGGGGAGAGGGGCTTGTTCCAATCGGTCTTGCCGGGGCCCTCGCCCATGCCCAAGTGCCACTTGCCCACGGCACCGGTTACCATGCCGGAAGCCTGCATGAGCTTGGGGAGGGTGGTGGAAGCGGGGTCGATGAGGAGGGCGGCGTCGCCGGGGGCAATCGCCGTGCCGGGTTTGCGCCAGGCGTACTCGCCGGTGAAGACGGCGTAACGGGTGGGAGTGCAGGTCGAAGCGGGGGCATGAGCGTCGGTAAAGCGGATGCCCTGCTTGGCATAGGCGTCGAGGAAGGGGGTGAGATTGGGGGTGGAGCCGTAGCACGAGACGTCGCCCCAGCCCAGGTCGTCTGCCAAGATGAAGACGATGTTGCGGGGGCGCGGTCGGGAGGGCTGGGAAAAGAGCTTGCAACCCGGCGTGGCTCCGGCGGTGATTCCCATCCCGGCGAGGGAGAGCAAGAAGTTGCGACGCGTCATAGGGTTCCTTCCCGGAGCTTGCGGACAATGGGGCAAAAGGCGCACCCGACGTCCGGATTGCGACAGAAGTCGGCGTTGAGCTGCAGGAGGGCTTGCTGGCGGAGTCCATCCTGAGGGAGGGCACGCTCGGAACCGGTCAGAGCCAGCCACGTTTCGCGCATGGGGGCGGATTCCGATTCGCTGGGCAGGCGGTCGAGCGCGGAGAGCGGTAGCTCGCCCAACGCCAGACGGTAGGGCGCAAAGACGTTGTTCACCACCGCGCTCGCCCGCGCTTCGCCAATGAGCGCACCCGAAGTGCCAATCCACTCGCCCAAGATCGCCGAGCCTTTGACCAGTGCTTCCGGCAGGCGCGACAGGGGGAGCGCGAAGAGAGAAGTAATGCCGTTCAGCACGCCGACGGCACCGGTCAGCCGGCGCAAGGGGTGATTCTGCGGGCGCATCCCCGCCTTCTTCCATGGGATCGGCGTCAGGGGCGGGGGCACGGCACTCTGCCACCACATGTCCCAAAGCGTCCGGCGCGATTCGTTGAGCAGCCCCGCATAGCCCGCAAGCACCGCGAGCCGGTGTGGCGAATCCAAGGCGCGAATCCGCTCGAAGGGAATCTCCCGCGCCAGACGTCGGAAGCTCTCGGCGTTTCCACCGTAGCCCATCGCCACGAGCAAGGCTTCATAAAAGCACTGAAAGGCATCAGCCGTCTGCACCCCGCCGGCAAAGACACGCGCCTTCACCTCCAAACGAAAACGCCCGGCACCAACGAGGAGGGCATCCAAGGTCTCCGGGCGCGAGGCGAGGGCGAGCTGACAGGGGCGCACGCTATCCGTGGGCAAGGTTCCGCGAGGGGTTGCGCCGAGGGCGGAGAAGAGGTTGCTCTGCTTGCTGAGGACGAGGGAGGGGATTCCGGGAGGCAGGGTCTTTGCGGGCGGGGTGTCGCTCCACGTAACGTGCAAGATAACGTTGCCGTATGCCGGGTCGGGGGAGTGGGCGTGCTCATCCCAATCGGCAGGGCGGAGGTGAAGCTCCACGTCGCCCCGGCGGACGAGGGCACCCACGCCGAGAAGGGCGTTGCGGAAGTCGGGGCCACCGGCACGGTTCCAGCTTCCGGGGTCGAGGATGTCCACGAGCGAGCCGTCGGCAAGCGTCAGGGTTTTCCCGCGAAGGGCTGCGCTTTGCCAGAACGCCTGCAGGTCTTTTTCGGAGAGGGGTGGCGAGGAGGGGGAAAGGGCGGGAGAAGCGGTTGCGCTCCGAAGCTCACGATAGTCCGCCGTTGGTTCCTTCATGGGGCGATCCTCCAAGCTCGGGGCGGACGCGGGGGCGTCAGAAGAACTTTCTGCGCGAGAAGTAAATCACGGTTGCCACAACGAGGAGCAACGCCACGCCGAGCACCATGAAGAAGCCGGGCGCACCCCAACCGCCGAAGGGGAGCCACACGTTCATGCCGAAGATGGAGGCGATGAGGGTGGGGACGGCGAGGACAATCGTCATGGAGGTAAGGAACTTCATGACGTTGTTGAGGTTGTTGCTGATGATGGAGGCGAAGGCGTCGAGGGTGCCGGTAAGGATGTTGCTATGAATGGAAGCCATCTCGAGGGCTTGCTGGTATTCGATGCGCACGTCCTCCAAGACGTCGAGGTCTTCTTCGTCAATCTCCAGCTGGCGCGTGGTGCGGATGCGACCGAGGAGGATGTCATCGGCTTTCAGAGAGGTGGTAAAGTAAACGAGGGACTTCTCGATATTGAGCAAGCGCATCAAGCCCTCGTTGGAGATGGATTCGTGGAGGTCTTGCTCGACCATGTCTGCGCGCTGGCGGATGTCGCGCAAGTAGCGCAAGTAGAGAATCGCGGCGTGCCAGAGCAAATGGAAGGTAAAGCGGAACTTTTGCTCGGGGGGGCAGGCCCGGCGGATCTGGTCGAGGAAGGAGGCGGCGATAGGCGTGGCGCGGTTGCAGACGGTGATGACGGCGTTGGAGGTGTGCACGACGCCCAGGGGGAGGGTATTGAAGGGGTGGAGATTCTCGTTGGGCTCGTGGTAGGGCACGTGGACAACGATCAGGACGGTGCCATCGTCGTCGACGTCCAAGCGGGGGCGTTCGTCGCGGTCGAGGGGATCGGAGATGAACTCCCGGGAAACGCCCGTGAGGGTCTGGACGCGCAGGATCTCCTCGGTGGAGGGGTCGGCGAGGTTGATCCAGCAGGGGCCATCGGGAGTAACCACCTCCCGCAAGCTACCGTTCACCCATTGGTAGATCGAAAGCATCTTACCGCCCTCCCTGCTCTTCGTTTGCCGCCTTCCGGATCAGGCACTGCTCGAAATCCTTGGGTGCCCGGCGACTCAGGAAGGTGTAGCCCTTGAGCATCCACAGCTTGCGAAGCTGAAGGTGCCGAAGGAAGATTCGCATCCGGTTGCGCGGGAAACCGCCCGGGACGTCGGGGATATCGTGCCCGGAGAAGTAGAAGCGGAAGTAGTGCTTGTACACCGAGGAGAGATCCGCCAGGCAAAGCAACTTGCGGAGTCCTCGCGGGAACCAGGAGTGCAGGATGACGCCGGACTGGAAGTCCACCAGCACGGGCTTCTCGCCGGGGGTGATGATGACGTTCTTGGCGTTGCGCAAATCCAGATGCGAGACGCCCCGCCGGTGCATGGCGCAGACCACGCGCTCCAAGTCGCGGAAGAAGCTTACGGGGAGCGAACGGCAGTCCGCGAAGTGCCCGGAGTTCACGGCGTCGGTGTTGCGTTGATTGAAGTCGCCGAGCGTTTCGCCCGCCACGAACGCCATCCCGAAGGCATAGGCGTCCGCCCGGAAGACGCGTTGGGGCACGCCCTCCATGCCCTGCAACGCCCGGAGCAGGCGGAACTCGTGAGCGATCATCCAGCGTCCCCACGTCCAGCGAATCCACCACGGGCTCTTCCGGAAGTCCTTCACCACGAAGGTGCCCTCGGGCGTCTCAACGCGGTACACACGGGCATTCCCCGCCCGCCCCTTACTCAGGCGATGCGCGGATGGGCTTTCCCATGCTTGACGTGTTACCGGGCAATCCATCTTTAAGTCCCTCGTGGTGTTCCCTCAGTGTACCACACTCCGGCGGGACTGCGCACCTGCGCTTTGATATACTGCTCTCGTTTCCCAGAGAAAGTAGGAGGACGGCATGAAGGTTTTAATGGTTGGCGACATCGTAGGGGCTCCCGGGCGCAACTGTTTCAAGCGCGTGGCAGAGCAGTTGCTCGGCGCGGGCGAAGTGAATGCCATTATCGCCAACGCCGAGAACGCCGCCGCGGGGAGTGGCATCACGCTCGCTCTCGCGGAGGAATTGATAGACGCCGGAGCCACCGTGCTCACCCTCGGCGACCACACCTGGGGGCAACGTGGCTTCGACGCCGAAATCGGAAAGTGCAAGCGCATCGTCCGCCCTGCCAACTACTGCGGTGCCGTGCCGGGAGTTGGGGCAACCGTTGTCGATACGCCCTTGGGGCAGATCGGCGTGGTGCAAGTGCTCGGGCAAGTCTTCATGAACCCCGTCGACAATCCCTTCCACGCCGCCGACCGCGCCCTCGCCACGCTCCCGGCGACGATCCCGGTATTCGTTGACGTCCATGCCGAAGCCACGTCGGAGAAGATCGCGCTTGGGCATTGGCTGGACGGACGCGTTACGGCGGTTTGCGGGACGCACACCCATGTCCAGACGAGCGACGCCGCGCTCCTGCCCAAAGGCACCGCGTACATCACCGACCTGGGCATGACCGGTCCCTCGGAGTCCGTCATCGGCAGGCAGATCGAGCCTGTGCTAAAGAAGTTCACAACCGGCATCCCGGCGCGCTTCGAGGTCGCCTCCGGAGCCACCAAGCTGGAGGGCGCGATCATCGAGTTCACGCGTGGTTCGCGCTTGCCTTCTTCCATCCGCGCCGTCCGCTATGCCTTCGCCGATTGACGCCCTGCCCGGTTGGGCGTTGAACACCCTGCTCGCGTGCGCTCACGGTCTGAACGCCACCGAGTTGGTCGCCGACGTCGAGCGCGTCCGCGACGCGCATCTCTTCGAGGAGGTGGGCGACGAGGCGTGGTTCGGGCACTTCCCTTTCTGTTCGCGGGTCGCCTCGCGGGAGATGACGCCCCCCGAGCAGTGGTCAAGCGTTTCGCACGAAGCGATCGACGCTATCTTCGGCTCCTCCGGCGAGCTTGCAAAAGTCTACGCACGCTACGAGAGTCGCCCCGGTCAGATAGCCATGGCGCACGCCATTGCCAACGCCCTGAACGCCCGGCACTTCCTCTTCGCCGAAGCCGGGACAGGCGTGGGCAAGAGCCTCGCGTACCTCGTGCCTTGTGCCCTCTGGGCTTGCGCCAACAATCTGCCCATCGTCATCTCCACCAACACGCGCAACCTGCAAAGTCAGCTCCTCTCCAAGGATCTGCCCCTCGTGCGCCGGATCGTCTCAGCGCACCTTCCGCCGGATGTCGCGCTCGAGGCAACCGTCCTCAAAGGGCGCGGGAACTACCTCTGCCTCAAGACCTTCGGAGCCTACCTCGAGGGCGGTTTCGAACGCCTTACCGATGCCGAAGCCCTCGTCTTTTGCGACCTCGTTATCTGGGCGTGCGCCACGCCCGATGGCGACCTCGACACCTTCGCGCCCACCTACTCCCGCGGCGACCTCCCCTTCGTGCGCACCTTCGGCTGCCAAGGCGACACCTGCTCCGGGAAGAAGTGCCGCTTCTACAAGCGTTGCTTCCTGCTCAAAGCCCGGCAGAACGCCCAGCGCGCCCACCTCATCATCGTCAACCACGCCCTCGTCTTCGCCGAGCTCTCCTCCCCCGGAAGCCTGCTCCCGCCCCACGCGCAAATCGTCTTCGACGAAGCGCACAACCTCGAAGACGCCGCCACCGGTGCCCTCTCCGGCGAACTCTCCCCCCACGCCCTCTTCGACCTGTGCCAACGCATCGCCCCGAGTCGCGGACGCGAAGCCGGAAGTCTGCCCACCCAAATCCGCGAGGACTTCGTCGACGCCCTCCTCCCCGACCCTGCCGAGAACGTCGAAGCCCTCCAACAGCTTGCCGACCTGCGTGCGTGCGGTTCGGAACTTGCCAAGGCGGGCACCGCGCTCTTCGGCACGCTCTGCCAATTCATGAGCAAGACGCCGGAGAGCACCGTGCGCTACCGCTCGGTTCCCCTCCCCGGAAGTCCCGACGATTTCATCCCTGCCTTCCGGCGCGAAGTCTGCCTCACGGGTGCCGCCTTCCTCCCCGCCGAGCCCTTCGTGCCCGAAGCCGAAATCGGAGGCTGCCGCGACGCCATCCAAGCGCAACTCCACAAAGTCGAGCAGTTGCTTGACGCGCTCCTCAACGCCATCGCTCGCAAGATGCCCACGCAGGGCGACACCTCCCGCCTTGAAGAGCTGGTCTCCTCCATTCAAAGTGCGAAGGAGGGCTTTAAGGAATTCGGCGAAACCCTCTCGCGCATCCTCTCAGGCGAAGACCCGGAATGGGTCTACTGGATGGCACGCACGCCCGGCGACGACCACGCCGTCTCGCTCACCGCTGCCCCGCTCGACATCTCCCGCCAGCTCGCCTCCCTCCTCTACGCTTCGAAGGAGACCCTCGTCTTCTCCTCGGCGACCCTCCGCGTCAACAACGACTTCACGCACATCCGCCGACGCCTCGGGCTCCTCAACGCCAAGAAGCCCGTTGAGACCTTCGTCGCCGAGAGCCCCTTCGATTATCCGCGCCAGTGTTGCGTGGCGGTGGCGGACTTCCTCCCGGACATCGGCTCTGCCGAAAACTACGCGCTAGAGTTCTCCCGGCTGATGTTCCGCCTCTTTACCGACGCTCGCGGGCGTTCCCTCGCCCTCTTCACCTCCTACGACATGCTCCACGCCTGCGCCAACATCCTTGAGCCGCACCTGCGTGCGCGGGGCATCGACCTCCTCGTCCAGTCCGCCACCCTCGGGCGCGACGCCATGACCGCTTCCCTCCGCGAGCAAACCCGCCCCACCGTCCTCTTCGGCACGCAGAGTTTCTGGGAGGGCGTGGACGTGATTGGCGAGGCACTCTCCTGCGTCGTCATCGCCCGCCTGCCCTTCGAGAGCTACGGCGACCCGCTCTTCAAGGCGCGGTGCGAACGCATTGAACGGAGTGGTGGCTCCTCCTTTGCCGAGCTCTCCGTCCCGCGAGCGGTGATTCGCTTCCGTCAGGGATTCGGTCGGCTTATTCGAAGCCGGAGCGATAGGGGCATCGTGGTGGTGGCGGACTCGCGCATCGTCCGGCGCAGTTACGGCTCGGCATTCACGAAAGCGCTCCCCGTTACGACCGAGGTCTTTCACTCCCGGGGCGAACTCGCCTCCCGCCTCCGGAGCCTCCTCGCCCCCGAGACGCACTAGAGGAGCTGTTGACCTCCTGCCACGTAGAGGATTTGCCCCGTAACCGATGGCGTCCCCAACAAAAACTGCACGCCCGAAAAGATGTCCTCAACCGTCGGGCGGGGCGTTAAGCATGCGCCACCGGGTTCGCGCTGTCCCGGCAAGGGCGAAGGAAAGACCGGTCCGGGCGCAATCGCGTTGACCCTCGAGCCCGTCTCCTCCCCCCACACTTTCGCCACGCGCACCACCCATTTCGCTAGACGCTTCTTCGAGGCGACGTAGTCCCGCACCGCTTCGGGCAACTCCGCCTCCGCCCGCCGAATGCGACTATCCAAAAAGGCGATCACCTGCGCTTGCGGAAAGCGACCATGCACCGCCTCGGCAATCCGGATGGGCCCCGTGGCGTTCGCCTGCCCCATGCGCTCCAATCCGCCGTTCAGCTCGAACCTCCCCGCCAAGAGAAGCAACGCATCGCACGCGGTGAGCTTCGCGACTGCCGGATCGGGCACGTAGTGCGGAGCGAGGAAGTCCCCGTAATCCTTGCGCGAGAGCACGGCGACTCCGTGCCCGCAGGCTTCCAATTTCGGCTTGAGTGCTTCCCCGATTCTTCCGGGGCCTACCAAGACCACCTGCATCGCCTCTTCCTTTCTTACGCTCTCATGCGCCCGTACATGAAAAAGCCCGCGCCCAACGTCTGCCGTCCGTGCGCGGGCTTCCTGTGCGTCACGCCTCGGGTTAACCGTTCAGACTGCTCAGCCCGGTCTTCGGGGTGGGGGCAGGTGCGCTTCCGGCGTTGGGGCTTAACCCGGTAACGGGCTTGGCTTTCGCTTCGGCGGCGCGTTGCGCTTTCTTGCTCTTGGGTCCGATGAGACACGAGAGGTCGCGCCCCATGAACTTCGGGGGTTGCTCCACGCTGATGCGATCCCCGCACATCCCGATCACGCGGTCGATGAGGTCGGTGCCCAGCTCCTTGTGCGCATTCTCGCGCCCGCGGAACTTGAGGTAGAGCTTAACCTTGTTCCCCTGGTCGATGAACCCGAGGATTTCCTTCACCTTCCGCTCCACGTCGCCAACGTCCGTCCCGGCGTGGAACTTCACTTCCTTCACCTGCGTAGCCTTGGCGTTCTTGCGCGCCTGCTTCTGCTTGATGCTCTCCTCGTAGCGGAACTTCCCGTAGTCCATGATCTTGCACACGGGCGGTTGTGCGCTGGGCGTGATTTCCACGAGGTCGAGCCCTTGGGCTTCGGCGAGCGATTGCGCCTTACGGGTGGGCATGATGCCGAGCATCTTGCCGGTGGAATCTACCACGCGCACTTCGGGCACGCGGATTTTGAAGTTGGTGCGGATGAACGAGGCGTTGCGCCGGGCGTTCTGCTGGTCGCGGTCTTGGGGGAAGGGCAAGTTCTGTGCTCCTGGTTCGGGTTAGGGTTCTTCGCGGATCTCGTTTTGGATCAGCTCGATGAAGGCTTCCGGGGTCATGGTTCCCAGGTCGCCCTTTTCGCGGCTACGCACCGCGACAACGCCGGCTTCGGCTTCTCTGCCGCCAACCACCAGCATATAAGGAATCTTCGCCATGGTTGCCTTGCGGATCTTGGCTCCGATCTTGTCGTTCGACCAATCGCCCTCCACGCGCAAGTCTGCGCCGGAGAGCTTGGCGAGAATGTCCTTGGCAAAGGGCAGCTGCGCCTCGGTGAGCGTCATGACCTTTGCCTGCACCGGCGCGAGCCACGTGGGGAACGCTCCGGCGTAGTGCTCAATGAGAATCCCGAAGAACCGCTCCAGCGACCCGAGCAACGCCCGGTGCACCATGTAGGGCTGGTGCTCCTTGCCGTCCTCTCCGGTGTAGGTGAGGTGGAAACGCTCGGGCAGGTTGAAGTCGAATTGGATCGTGCCCAACTGCCACTCGCGCCCCAAGGCGTCCTTGATCTTCATGTCAATCTTCGGACCGTAGAACGCGCCACCGCCTTCGTCCACGTCATACGCCATGCCCTCGGCTTCGAGCGCGTGGCGCAGGGACGCCGTGGCTTGCTCCCACTTCGCCGGGTCTCCCACCGCCTTCTCCGGGCGCGTGGAGAGATACGCCGTGATGTCCTTGAAGCCGAAGCGATGGAGAATCTTCAAGCAGAACTTCACGGTGAAGCGGATTTCGTCCTCAATCTTTTCCGGTGCGCAGAAGATGTGCGCATCGTCCTGCGTGAAGCCGCGGACGCGGAAGAGCCCGTGGCGCACGCCGTCCTTTTCGTAACGGTAGACCGTGCCCAGCTCCGCCCAGCGCAACGGCAAATCGCGGTAGCTGTACTTCCTAAAGAGGTACGCCTGAATGTGGAACGGGCAGTTCATCGGCTTGACGTAATACGTCTCCTGAACCGCCTTCTCGCCCACGCCTTCGGTAACGTCCATCGGCGGGAACATGCCGTCCTTGTAGAAGCCCAGGTGCCCGGAGGTGTGCCAGAGGTTGGCGCGCCCGATGTGCGGGGTGAAGAGCATCTCGTAACCGTGCCGGAAGTGCTCCTTACGCCAGTAGTCCTCAATCGCGATGCGCACCCGTGCGCCCTTCGGAAGCCAGTGCGCCAAACCCGGCCCCACGCTCTCGGTAATCGTGAAAAGCTCCAACTCCTTGCCGAGCTTCCGGTGGTCGCGCTTCTTCGCCTCTTCAATGCGAGCGACGATGGCGTCGACTTCCTGCTTCGTGGCTCCGGCGATGCCGTAGAGGCGCTGGAGCATCTTGTTGTGCTCGTCGCCCCGATAGTAACTGCCGGCAACGCTCATGAGCTTGACCGCGCCGATGCAGCCGCTGTGCTCGACGTGCGGACCCCGGCAGAGGTCGATGTAGTTGCCCGTGCGATAGATCGAGATCGGCTCGCCTTCCGGGATGTCGGCAAGGCGTTCGAGCTTGTAGGGCTGGTCGGCGAAGATGGCTTCCGCTTGCTGGCGCGTGATCTCTTCGCGCACGAAGGGGAGCTTCGCGCCGATCAACTTCTTAACGGCATTCTCAATGAGGGGGAAATCGTCGGCACTCAACCGATGACTCAAGTCGAAATCGTAATAGAAACCCTCCTCTGTTGCCGGTCCGATGTCAATCTTTACATTGTCGAACAGCGAACAGACTGCCGACGCCACCAAGTGCGCCGCGCTATGCCGGATTTCTTCCTTCGTCGCGCTCATGCTAACTCCTTAAACAAACTGCCATTATACCGGAATCCTCCCCCGCCCGCAACGCCCCACCCCATTCGATGGCGTCAGCTCTCGGTTCGCCGTTCTCGTCGACGACCTTAGAAGACTTGTCTTGCAATCCGCCGAGGAAGTATGCTACCTTGCTGTCGGTGAAGGACTTCGTGCCTTCCTCGAAGCGGATGTCGCCAGGCTTATTTCCTGGAAGGATTTCCGCTTTGTTTTTATATACATCGAACCGAGTTCGGGTTGTCTCCGCCCCGCGATCGAGGTGTGTCCGCCTCGCGTTTGACTCGTGTCCGCCTCTTGTCTCCCCCAACCCCGGTTCACCTCTTCTTTTCCTTCTCTTCCTTCCAGACACACACAATCCCCACCCGATGAACGCCATCGCAACAACTTT
>CAVDHG010000046.1:0-11473 GCA_963608725.1 Agathobacter rectalis
AATTGGTCAACCTCCTGTAACGCCACGAAATCGGCATTCAGCGACTTGAGATAACGCCCCACGCGAGGCAAATCAAGCGGTTGTTTGAAGCCATACTTGCTAGGCGCACCACCGGCGATATTGAACGTAACCATCGTTAGCTCCTGCGGGAGCTTCGAGGATGCACCAACGCCGGGTGTCGGAAGGGCGAGTGCCAAACTGCTCCCCGTCAGTGCGAGAAGAAAGAAAAAGCGTTTCATTGCTTAGACTCCTTGGCTGGATGAGATTGGTCGGTATCTACCACCGAGACGGAGAGACGCCCTCGCGCAAGACGAACGCCCAGTTGCGCGCCAACTGACACTTCGGTTGAATCCGTAAGGGGCAAACCGCTCGACGTCGTCACCATGGCATAGCCGCGTTTAAGCACGGCATAGGGATCGTATGCTGTCAGGGTCGCGGCACGCGCTTGCAACGTTGCCTTTCGGGAATTCAACGCCTGCTGAACGGCGAACGCAAGGCGCGAGGCTCGACTCTGGAGCGTTTGTGTGGCGCGTGGAAGCGCGTCGAGTCCATGCTGTTGAAGAGCCAGCGTCTGCCGAGCAAGGCGTTGACGCGCATTACTCACCGCGCCCTCTAAGGTCCGATTCATGCGCACGCAAAGCATATCCACGCGCCGAGCAGAGGTTTCAAGCACGTAGACGGGGTCGCGAAAGAGTGCCGAGCTCCGATGACGCCGGAGAGCGTCGGCAGATTTCCGGTAAGCTTGGCGCAAGGCGTTCAGAAGGCGCGTGCGGGAAGTCTCAAGCGCGTGAACAACATCATCCTTGCGCCCGCAGAGGAGTTCGGCTGCCGCAGATGGGGTCGCCGCTCGCAAGTCGGCAACAAAGTCGGTTATCGCGTAATCTGGTTCGTGCCCTACCGCGGAAATGACTGGGATGGCAGAACTCGCCACGGCGCGTGCCACAACTTCCTCGTTAAACGCCCAGAGGTCTTCCAGCGAACCCCCGCCACGCCCAACGATCATGGCGTCGAGGGGTTCGGCAGAGTCGGGCCCGAAGTGTTGGTTAAGCAGGTGGATCGCTTGCGCGATTTCCGCCGGAGCTTCGGCACCCTGCACGCGACAAGGCGCGATAATAATGTGCAGATTTGGGAAGCGACGCCTGAGGATAGAGAGGATATCGCGGATGGCAGCTCCCGTGGGCGCGGTAACAATTCCGATGCGCCGTGGAATCCGGGGGATGGGGCGTTTACGCGTAGTGTCGCAAAGCCCTTCGGCGAAGAGTCGACGCTTCAACTCCTCAAAGCGCAGGAGCAAATCCCCGACGCCGTCGCACCGCTCAAGGTGTTCGACGTTGAAGTAGTAGCTACCGTGTGGCGCGTAGAGCGCAATCTTTCCCGTAACGCGCACTCGCCCGCCATTCTCAAGAACCGGGAGGGCACCCGATTGGCGGATCTGCTCCTGCTGACGAAAGGAGAAGAAGGAGGCGTTGAGCTTGGCTTTGTCGTCGCTCAGCGTGAAATAGAGGTGCCCGGATGCGGAAGGGGCGCGGAAGTTGGAGACCTCGCCCTCAACCGTCATCCGCCGGATGTCGTCCAAGCGATCCTTGATGATCGCCGTAATACCACTTACGGAATAACAGGGAATGCGTGGAGAATCAACCATCGCCTAGAGACGCTCTGCCGAGAGAGCGTTGTCGATCGTCTTGAAGTCCAGCATGTCCAAAGGCGTAAGGTTCACGCCAAGCTCTTCTTTTAACTTGTCGCGCAGTTCCTTCGCCTCGGCGCGATTACCATTATCCAGCGCAATCCAGATTCGCACGAAGCCAATGCGCGGATCGACCGGCTTCTTCTGCTCACGGGCGAGTGTGAGAGCTTTGTCTAGAGCCGTCTTTGCCTTTGTGGCTTCATTCCCACGAGCGAGCGTAAGCGCAAAGGTTGCCCAAGACGTCCACTCCTCCGGTGCAACGCGGACGCCCTGCACGGCGACCTTCTTGGCTTGATCCGTCTGCCCGATGCGGACGAGTGCCTCGGCGTAATTATTGAGAAGCGGGGCGGAGGGCTCCTTGTTCCCCTCGACCGCCAAGCGGAAATACTTGACCGCAGCGGAGACTTCGGCGTCGCCTAGGCGTTGAGAGCCAACAATGAAGTTGGCGTAGGGGTGGCGCGTATCCTCCCGCAAGATGGCGAGCGCATCGGCTTCTGCCGTGGCTTTGTCGTCCAATCGGCGGTCAAAATCAAGAATCAACTCAAGCAGCCCGCGGACATTTGGGCGCAGTGCGTACGCTCTGCGGTAATGCTTCCGGGCGGACTCCAGGGCTTCAGTGGCATGCTTGGCGGCATCTTGCCGGGCGACAGCCGAAGGCAGAGCCTTAACGTCGGTGGACTGCTTCTCGAGCTTGTCCGCCTGATACTGCGCTAGACGCCCCTCCAGAACGTGGAGGAAGTAGAGGTCGCGCCCCTGCGCGGTGCGCTTGATGTTCTGCAAGATAAAGCCGGAGGCACGCTCCTCGTTGCCCTTTTCCAACTCAATCATGCCCAGCATCGCCCAGCCGACAGGCGTATCTTTGTGTTTGGACGTGTATCGACCGATTACCTTGATAGCGCCATCGATGTTCCCGATCGCCATATAATACGCAGCCCGATCAAGGTCGAGAGACTCCTGATCTGCGCCCGCTTCTTCCGCCTTCGCCAACCATTGACCAGCCTCGTTTACGTCTCCCTTCTGGATAGAAAGGCGCGCCAGACCACGGAGTGCCTCTATGTTCTTGGGGTCGGCAGCGACAGCAGCGCGATAGTTCTCCAGCGAGCGTTGTATCTGCCCCTGGTACTCATAGACTGCTGCTACCACGGCTTGAACAACGCCATTGCGCGGATCCGAAACGGAAAGCCCACTCTGCGCATGGCGAAGTCCGGCGAGAACAGATTCGGGCGCAGCACTTACCGCCCACTCCCAGCCCATCTGCACGAAGAGATCGTAGTTGCGGATGTAACCGTAGTAACGCCCAACTGCGCTCAGGTCGTACTTCTTCGGCGATTTGGCGCGAGCCGTGATGAAGGTTTCGAACATCCGATTGATTGCCACACGGCGGTCGACCAGTGCACCGCGTCGCACGCTGGCATCGTAGAGGTTCAGCAATGCCGAGACGTTATCCGGCTCAATGTCATGGGCGTAAGCGTAGCAGTCTGCCGCCTCCTCGAGGCGACCGGCATCGTCGAGGTAGACGCCAAGGTTGTTTGCCATAAAGGCAAGGTGGTGGCGAATGCACCGTTGCGAAAAGGCGGTTAAATCCCACCACGGCAAATTCGCGGACGGCGTCTCGAGCATCTTCGCCCAACGCTCACGCAAGGCGCGATGGTAGGCGAGCGGATCTTGCTTCGGCGTCCCCTCTTCGGGTATGCCAAGGTAGACCGTCCCCCACGGGAAGGGGCGCACTCGCGCTGCGTACCAGACGTCCGGCAATTCGCAGGTTGCGGCAATCTGCATGGCGTTTTCCTGCGAGACGAAGAAGTCTTGCACGAAGGTGAAGAAGCTGTAATCTAGAAGATGGACGAGACGGAGGCGGTCGGCGTCTCCCAATGCCGGGTCTTCCATCAGTCGCTTACGGAGATTGTCCATGTAAGGCGCATCCGTTGCCCGCACGGGCTGGAACAACGTCAATGCCGAATCTTGCTTCGCCGCCTCAAGCAAGAGGTGGGTGTCCAGCCACGGCGCACCAAGCAAGAACGACCGCGCATCTGCTCCTTGAGCCTGAGCACTTTCTCCGCCGGAAAGGGAAGCCAACGTCTCTTGCGCAAAGCGATTGACAAGCGCACGGTCAACGCGGGAGAAATAGACGCTATGAAGAACCACGGTAGCGAGTGCCGCGATTACGCCAAGCGGGAAGATGAACAACGCCCCGACGCGCATTGCTGCCACGTAAGCCGGGATCCGCCGGCGATCCAGTTCCTCGAAGCGGTTCGGATCGTGCGAGAAAAGTTGCACGCCCCAGCCGACGAGTAGCATCCCGCACCCAACAGCCGTGCCCCACGCCGTTACCACCGGAACCATGCCGAGCCTGCACCAACTGCGCACCGGGAGTTGCCCCACGCCGAAGAGGCACACGAACGAAGCCAACGTGAGCACCGCTGCCGTAAAGAGAAGCCCCCACGCTCTGGCGTTGTTAAGCAACTGACGAGCCGTCAACCATGCCAAAGCCGGAAGAAGCACGCCTCCGGCAAAATGAATCAGGTAGGGGCCTTGGATAAACGCGAGCAAGAAATCGAGGTGCATGCGCAGGACGGAAAGCTCCGTCTTTACCGCCGCATCCAGCGCGAAGCTCCCCGTTATGCGCCACGCATTGACGAAGATCATCCCGATCGCACCCAGCACGATTGCCACGAACCACAAGGGCAGATTCTTGACACTCCGATCCCAGAGTCGCCACTCTATCGTAAGCACCCGAAGAAAGAGCAACGGCATGCACGCTGCCACCCAAGGCGACTCCACGAGCAACACCCCAAGCACCAACGCCGAGACGAACATCCATATCCGACTCCCGCCATACGCCGCATACCCATTCTGCAAGATTACGCTGATGAGGAGCATGAGGAACGCCCAACAGGCGAGCGTCCACCCCGAGACGGCGTACAGCCCCGGCAACGTGAAGAGGAAGAGCGCACAAACCGCGTGCGCGGTCGCCGAAGGCACCCAGTTCGACGCCTTGGCTACGGAGTCCTCCGTCATCGCGTCCCGCACCCAGAAGTGGACGAGCAACCACGTCATCGCCACCAGGAGTGCCACCACGCCCGCGCCGAAGATATTGAGAGCCAACATCGAAGGCGTAGCACCCAAGAGGAGATGCACCACGCTCCAGAGAATGGGGAACGATTCATGCGACACCGGCGAGGCACCGGAAAGAATCGTCAGAATCTGCGCATTTTCTCCCGGGAGGGCGAAGTCGCCCGCCAAGTACACTCCGAGAAGAAATGTTACAACCGCCCACAGGAGAGTTTGAATCCCCAACCACACCCGCGCACGGCGTCCCAGCATCTCTGCGAACGGACGCGAACTAAAGAAATCGAACAGTGCTGTAAACATACTTCTCTCCTGTCGGTGCCTTACCCTGCCATTTTACCATAAAAGCGTGTGCCTCTTATAAGAGGTATAGGGGCACGCTACAAGGCGCACGCCCCGCCGACAACTCCGCGCCCCCGCTCAAAAAGAAAAAACTCCGCATCGCAAGATACGGAGCCTAAGATGGAGGCGCGAATCGGAGTCGAACCGGTCTAAAAGGATTTGCAGTCCTCTGCCTAGCCGCTTGGCTATCGCGCCGAATGTGCGGGAAATGATACTAAACTTCCGCCCCCAAACGCAACTCTTTTCTTAACGCACCCCTCTTTCCCATAATAGAGTAGGGGAGGCTCGGTCGAAAGAACCGGCGCGCCTGCGCTCTCAATTGAGGATACAACAGGCGATGACGTGATTATAAAGAATCGTCGTCTTGATCGGGATTTGCTGTCCGCGCAGATGCGGGAAGTTCTCAGCCCAGCGTCCACGTAACTCCATAGCGAGCATACCCGTCGCCGGGTCTGCCGTGCGGATGCGCAGGTCTGTCGGAGCGAAGCGGATCCCCGTCCCGAGAGCCTTGGATATAGCCTCTTTGGCGCACCAGAAGCGCAGGATCGCCGTGGGGCCATCCCCGCTCCGCGTGGCAAGCTCTTGCTCTTCGAGGGTAAACGCGCCTCGGAGGAAATCCTCCGTGAGGTCTCGCGAAGCGGATTCGACGTCCAACCCGATCCGCCCTCGCGCCAAGGTTGCCCCCAAGATAAGCCCACCGGTGTGCGCGATGGAGAGGTCGGGCGCAACCGAAACTTGCCCTTGCCAGTCGCCAACGGGGTGAGGCTTGCCTAGGTCGTCCTTCCAGATGGCGATGTCCGCGGAGGGGACGTAGAGATTGTAGTCCCGCAGGAGAAGTCGGCGAATCGACTCCTTTGCCGCCGTGCGCCCCAGGAGCCACTCGAGCTTACGAGCCGGGACGCCCCCCATGCGCAGGAAGTCTTCCCGCTCCACGTGCGTGAGCACCACCGCCGCCAGTGCCTTGAGCCAGAGCTCGCGATGCGCGGTAAAGAATTCCGGCGTAGCGTTAAGGATGAGCGCACCCTCAACGCCGGACTCCGCGTTCGGCAAGATGGTGGCAGGCAGGGGCAGAGAGACAAAGTACTTGGAGGGGTTCGTAACGAAATCGTGCAGGGCGGGACTGGCGCGTCCGCTCACTTCCTCCCACCCCTCGACCTGCAACACCACGTGCCCCGAGAGGTCGCTCACCAAAATATCAACCTGGAACGTCCGCGTGGTCACGTTCGTCAGGCGCAACGCACAGCGCAACTGCGTCTTGTCCGGAATCCACGCCGCGTAATAGCGAATACTCTTGCACCGGAAGGGCAGGGAGATCGCGCCGTGAAAGCGTTCGTGCGACCGCCACAACGGGAACCCCGAGAGCGTCGCATCCAAGACCAGTGGCATCGCCGAGAAGCACGGCTTGCGCACGCCCCGGATGAGCGCCGACCTCGCGGGCACCTGCACTTCGTAGTCCAGCCCGTTATAGCCCCACCCGCTCGCAAGGCGCACATTCCGCAGGAAGGGTCCTTGGAAGAGTCGCTTCGGGTAAATGTCATGCGTGCGCCAATTCACCAGTTTGGGCGAGGCGAGCGGTTGCGATTCAAGTTGCGCCGGGGGCTCGGGAACCACGTCGCCGAAGGTAAAGACCGCCTCCATTGCCGCCCGCGCAAAACCCGCCTCTTCCTCTTCACTATAGAGGCGGACGCGCACCGAGTCTCCTTCGCGGGTAGCACTCAAGCGCAAGGCGAGTTGCCCGCCGGCAAAGGAGAGCCAACGCGGGGAGCGAATGTGCGATACCTCTTGAAGCGTGCGATTGGGGAGCAAACGCTCCGCCATCTCCGCCATCACTTCAATCCCAAAGGAGACCGGGAAGAGCGTCAGCCCGCGCATCTGCGGGTCAGCCATCGAAACGCCCGCGCTCCCGATCGCGCAGTCGTTGAAGCAGGGGAAGGCATCCACGCGCAGGCAACAGGAGAGCTCCAGCTCTGTCTCCGTCCTGCGCTCCTCCTTTGCGTCCCGCAGGAATGGAGCCTCTACGCCACCCGTGAGCGCGGGCACGGAGTGGGCGTGGGTCATCTCGGCTTGCGCCTCGCCCGACTCCTGCGCCGTCGCGTCCACCAGCCTTCCAATGTCCAGCACCTCGGGTCGGATGGCGGGCAACTGACGCGTTAAGCGCAGCGACATCGCCTCCACGCTTTCATCCGTTACCGGGCTATCCAATTCCAACCGCTTGGCATACCTAAAGAAGCGCAACCCCGAGTAATCTACGGGCACGCCGTGCGCTGCCAAGAGTCCCAAAGCCTGCCCCACCTGCACGCCCCCCGAGCGGTGAAGCGTGTGCATGGGGATAATCACCGCCGGCTCCGCCTTCTTCGCAAGCACCTTCTCCATGAGCGGGGTGAGCGACCCACGTGCGCCGACCTCCACGAAGAGCCGACACCCGGCGTCATACATCGCTTCGATCATTCGTTCGAAGTTGAGCGGAGCCATCATTTGCTCCACCAACCCACTCACCACCGAGGAGGTCGAGTGCCCCATGGGCGCGCCCGTCACGCACGAGTAGAACGGCACCTGCGGTTCGCTCGTGACATACTTGGCGAAGAAGCGTTCGAAGAGTTGCCCCATCTTTGCCGAACCGTGCCCCGTGTTAAACGGCGCGAGCAGAGGCTCTGCCACCGAGACGCCCCCGCCATTGTGGATCGCAATCTCCACTTCCGTCTGCTTCTCGGGAGCCACCGCCAGCACGCAATCCTCGTCCGTCAGCTGTTGGGTAATCACCAATCGCGCCGGGTCGCGCTGGACAAGCTCCTGCAGTTGCGCCACGGCAATCCCCGTAACCGTGAATTGCACCCAAGGCTCAACGCGGGCTTCCTGCCCCAAGCGCAGGAGGAGACGCCCCGCGTCGCGCAGGATCTGCACAAGGCGCAACTTCGGATCGTGATGCGTGGCATGGAATGCCGAGAAGGAGCCTAGCCCCACGCCCCCCACTACGTCCGGGCGCACGCCCACTCCGCGCAGGAAGTCCGCAAAGACCTTACTTGCCAGATAGGTCGAGGCGCACGCTAAGAGGGGCATGAAGTCCGCATTGGCACTTGCCGGCAAGGCGTGCTCGGGAGCCGTTGAGAAGAGCCACTCGGAGGGCGAGGCAACATCGCAGAAACCGGCAAACGCCTCCTCCATGTCATCGAAACGCTGGCGCACGCCGTCGAAGGTCAGAGCTAGGTCGCGCATCATCTCCAGGTGGAAACTCCCCGTGCCCGGGAAGACGAAGGCGATCTTGCCCCCGCTTAGAGCCAAGGGGTGCATGGTGAGGAAGACGCCACTCTTGTCCCGCAGGCGCGTCCGCCCGCTCCGCAAGGCATTGAGAGCAAAGAGAATCTTGCGCGTAAGCTCGGTGAGCGACGTCGCCCACATCCCCACCACGCACTGCTTGCCACGCGCCTCGCAGGTGGCGGTGTAGACCACGTCGATAAACCGCAACCCCGTGCTCTGCTCGATAAACCGCCGGACGCGTTCCAACGCCCCCTCAAGCTCGGCAGGCGTATCCGCGCCAACCAAGCAGAGCACGCCTTCTGCGCGTTCGAGGCTCACCGCTCCACCTCCTCAAGCACTGCCGCCCCCGTCCGCCCGGAGCACGAGAGCGTCGAAACCGCCAAACGCCTCGGGCGCATGGAGGAAGCAATCCACGGTCTCGCCTCCTGCACCCAATAGTAAGCCTGCTCGGGCTTTTGCAGCCTAAAGCTCTCGTCAACCGGCGTTACCGAAGGCGGTAAAACCTTGTGGCTCACGGCGAGCAATCCCTTGAGCAAACCCAACGCTCCGGCGGCGGTAAAGGTGTTGCCGAAGGAGGTCTTTGCCGAACCCAGAGCCAGGAGCGGGATATGCGCCCCGCGGTTGAGGGTTACGCGGTTGAGCAGATTTTCCTCAGCCAGATCCTCTTCCGGGATCCCCGAGGCGTTCATCTCCCAGTAATCAATATCGCGGAATCCATTGGGCAAACGCCTCAAAGCACGATGCAGGGCGCGACGCAAGGACTCCTCCAACCCGCCCGGAGCTTGCGGGGAAAGCCCCGAAATCTGTGCGCAACCGTGGAGCTTGGCGTAGATGTGCGGGGAGCCATTCTGTTGCACTTCGCCCAAACGGCGCAGGACAAACGCCGCTCCCCCTTCGCCCGGCAACGTCCCCGCAGAGCTTGAGGTAAAGGGTGCGAGCGCATGCGCCGTGGAAAAGGGCGTTAAGACCGCTTCGCCCGCGAGTTGCGCCTGCGCAAAGGGCGGTTGCAGAGCCACGACGATTGCGACGTCGCACTGATTTAAGCGCAAGGCGTTGGACGCCGCTTCGAGTCCGGCAAAGACCGAGCTCTCGCCCGCCGCGCATAGGCACGCCGTGTCGCACGCGCCGAACGCCTGAGCCAACGCCCGCACCACGCCTTCGCCTCGCGAGAGCTCCACGTGCCTCCGCTTCAAGCGTGGTAAAGTCTCCAGCAATGCCGAGCGCACTGCCTCCATGCGTGCGTAATCCGCCGTGGGGAAGAACCGCTGAACGGTATCGACGAGCTGACCGAGTGCCTGCGCGTGCCAGAACCAGTTGACCTCCGCCGGATTGAAGGCTGGCTCGTAGCCCACGAAGAGTGCCATCCTGTCCGAATGCGCCCCCGTGGGGATCCCGGCATCGGCGAGCGCGTCATAGATGAGCTGGGCGGCGAACCAAAAATCGGTATTGTCCCCGATTCCGACATCGGGCGGGAGGGGGATATGGTCGGCTTGAATGGCAAAGTGTTCACCGAGGGCGGAGCAGACTTCCGGCAGGGGCGTATCCGGCAACAACGCCTCCGGCAAGTGCCCCACCGCCCCGGGTTCAACGAGGGGCTTAAAGAAGGCTTGCTTCTTGAGGAGGGCTTTCCAGAACGCACGTGGGGTGGGTGCTCCACCAAAGCACCCGCTTACGCCGGTAAAGACCACGCTCTCTGCCAGAGTCAACATAACGCCCCCCATTATACCAAGCCAACCACCTTTTTGCCCCCTCCCGCAACCGACTTCGGGGGAGACGTGAGGCGGAGCCGACCCAAACGCGAGGCGGACAGACCCTGAACTCGGCTGCTGGGGGAATGGAAGGAGGAGGCGGTAGGGTATTATTCCGAGGCAGAGGAGAAGGCTTTGACGGAAAAGATGGAAGTTGTATTGGTGCCTGAACCCATCTTGGCGGAAGTAGTTATCTTGGCGCAGAAGGTCTTGCTTGACGTATCATAGTCAAAGCGCACGGGGGCGATGCCGAAGACGCGTTCGGTCGTGTTATCCCGCTTCCGGTCAACCGCGATAAAGAAAATGCGAGAAGACGTCCCTTCGCTCTCCGGCAAACGCACGGCAGCGGTAATGATCACGGGGTTATCCATCAGATCGCTCGCACCGCTCCCCGGAGCGACAAGGGCGATGCCGAAATCGTAGTCCGTTGTCATGCCCTGCTCTGTGGGCACAGGCGTAATCCGAAAGACCTCCGCGGCTGCCTCGTCCTGCTTTCCAACAAACTTCCACTGCACATCCGTCCCCGAATCGAGGATAATCCGACCCTTTTCGTCGGTGGTTCGCTCTTCGTCGGAGAGGGATTCGCCGGTTGCGAGTTTGATGCACGCGTCCGGAATCGTGGTGGACGCGGAAGAGACCGAGTAAAAGCGTTTACCGAAAGCCACGCCACCGGAAATCTGCTCCTGTACTACCGCCTGTTGCGCCTCCGAACATGCCACAGTGTTGGTTAAGTTGGACACATCCCAAACAGTTAGTGTGCCTCCTGTCATCGTAAATGCCTGAACCGCAAAGAGGGTACTCTCTGTATAGGAACTCGGAGGTGAGCCGCTCTCAGTCTGAATTCCAATGCACTCAACGATTCCTCCGGTAAGCAAGAAAGAGCAGCCCTGCACGAGTGGCGACTGCACATTCGTTTCCGTAAAACTCCCCGCGATACTTAACGTACCACCCGAGACTAGTATTTGCGAACTGGAAGAACCTTTAATCGTCGCCAACGGTGTGGTTTTTTGTGAGCAACTCCGTCCCCTGACGCGCAACGTACCACTCCCTTCCACGCTCAGAACGCTCTGCCCAGTCAAAGAAATGGCGGCAGCATCTTTCGTTGTGACCTCGAACGAGTTCGATGTCCCCGTCGCCATCTGCAACCGCAATGTTCCCGTTCCCGTAACCGTAAGTGCGGGACTCCCCGAGGGTCTTAACCTGCAACTCTTCAGGATGAGCACGACTTCTTTCCCTTCGCCCGGAAGCGATACCGACAGAGAGGTGCCATCTAAGTATTTCTTGTCCGTTGTTACCGTATACTCGCCAGCCGTAGTGATACTATAAGTCGTATTTGCCTGAAGCGTTTCTGTGCCCGGCGAAAGCGTTACCGTAG
>CAVDHG010000047.1:0-11464 GCA_963608725.1 Agathobacter rectalis
TTTTTCGGGATAAGGTCTTACAGGGGAAAAGGATGTACCGAAATGTTCATAACTTTGGTTCAAAACCGGGGGTATTTGAACCTAAAAACCGGGGTGTCCGCACCGCGATCGAGGTGAGTCCGGTTCGCGTTTGGGGGAGACGCGGTGCGGAGACACCCCGATCTCGGTTGCGGGAGGGGGAGTTGGGGAATGGGGGTTGCGGTGGGGGTGGGGGTTTTGGTATTGTGGTGCGCATTGCGTTTCGGAGGAGCGTTCCCCGGAGGCGCAAGAAGCGACGGCGTCCGTCCGCGTGTGCGGGCGTTCGGAGCGGATTAAACGGAACACGTTTCAACAGAAAGAACAACTCATGGCTCACACTCTCGAGCTTAAAGACCTCATCGAAGCAGGTCTGCATTTCGGGCACCAGACCAAGCGCTGGAACCCCAAGATGAAGCCGTACATCTTTGATAAGCGTAACGGCATCCACATCATCGACCTCACCCAAACCGTTGACCTCATCGACGACGCCGTCGCCTTCCTGCGCAGCGTGGTTGCCGAGGGCAAGAAGGTCCTCTTCGTCGCCACCAAGAAGCAGGCGCAAGAAGTCGTGAAGGAAGCCGCGCAGGCTTGCAACCAATTCTACATGACCGAGCGTTGGCTCGGCGGTACGCTCACGAACAACCAGACCATCCGCCGCAGTGTCAAGCGCATGCAGCACATCCAGGGTCTTGCCCGCAACAACAACGGCGTCCTCTCCGCGCACAAGCAGGAAGCAGCCGCCCTCGCCCGCGAGCTCGCCAAGCTGGAGCTCAACCTCACCGGTATCGCGGACATGGACAAGCTCCCCGGTGCGCTCTTCGTGGTGGACGTTTGCCGTGAAGCGAACGCCGTCAAGGAAGCGAAGCGTTTGGGCATCCCGGTGGTGGCAGTGGTGGATACCAACGCCGACCCCGACCCGATCGACTACGTGATCCCCGGTAACGATGACTCGGTGCGCGGGATTCAGCTGATTGTCGAGAAGCTTGCCGACGTCCTGAAGGATGCCGATCTCGAAGCTGCGAAGGCGGCAGCCGAGGCTCGCGCCGCTCAAGAAGCCGAGCGCGCCCAGAAGAGCGAAGCCGAGAAGGCGGCGCGTAAGGAAGCTGCGGCGGCTCGCAAGACCTCCACGCGCAAGCCCGCCACTCGCCGTGCAGCAGCCGCTGCTGCGCAGGAAGCCGTTGCAGCCGCCAAGGCGGAAGCGGAAGCGGAAGCCGCCGTTGACGCCGCGGTTGAAGCTGCGACGCCTGCGCCCGAAGCCGACGCCGAGACCAAGTAAGCGCGAAAAGGAGTTCTGCATTATGGCAGCTGTAACCATTCAGATGATTAACGACTTGCGTGCGGCGACCAACGCCGGCATGATGGACTGCAAGCGCGCCCTCCAGGATACGGACGGGAACATGGAAGAAGCCATCAAGATCCTCCGCGAGAAGGGGTTGGCTATCCAGGTGAAGCGTGCAGACCGCGAGTCGAAGCAGGGCATCGTCGCTGCGGCGGCGGGTGCGAACGGCGCGTATGGCATCGTGGAGCTGAACTGCGAGACGGACTTCGTGGCGAAGACCGACAAGTTCCTCGACTTCGCCAAGAAGCTTGCCGCGGCTGTGGCAGCGGGCGACGACAAGGTTGCCGAGACGCACGCCGCGGAGCTGACGGAAGTTGTCGCCGCCACGGGTGAGAACGTGAAGATTCGCCGGTGCGCACACTTCGCGCTTCAGGGCACGGGCATGGTAGAAGCCTACATCCACATGGGTGGCAAGGTGGGCGTGCTGGTCGAGGTTGGGTGCACAAAGCCCGAAACCGTCCAAGCCGAGGCGTTCAAGCAGTTGGTGCATGACCTCTGCTTGCAAGCGGCTGCGGCAGCCCCGCGTTACCTCAACGAGAGCGAAGTTCCCGCCTCCGAAATCGAGAGCGAAAAGGAAGTCTACCGCGCACAGGTTGAGGGCAAGCCCGCCAACATCATCGAAGGCATCCTCAAGGGCAAGCTGAAGAAGCACTTCGCGGAAGTTTGCCTCATTGACCAGCCCTTCGTGAAAGAGCCTAAGATGTCGGTGACGGACGTGGTGCGTGCCGCCGAGAAGGCGGTGAACGACTCGCTCACCGTGAAGCGTTTCGTGCGTTACCAGCTCGGGATGGCGTAAGCCCCCGAGCGTCGCCACTTCGATATTAACCCCAGTAACAAGGAAAACCATGGGTCAGCAACTTCGTAAACGCGTCAAGAGAGCTCGTCGCGCAGCCTACTGCAAGCGTCTCAAAGAGCGCGTGCACGCCGCCAAGAGCGCCAAGTAAGCGACACGTTCGCTTCACGCGAGAGCCGTCCGAGGAGGTCAAACCCTGCCGGACGGCTTCTTCTTTATAGGTACAAAAAAGCCCCGGCATCGAGAGACGCCGGGGCGTAAGTTTTTTGGGGTGCGCTCGCGGTGGGGTTAGCGCAGGCGGACGGCTTCCTTCAGGCGTTCGTTTTTCTGAATCACCTCATTGAGGTCGCCCTGCATCCCCTTTAGGCGAGCGGTGTCGGCGGTGGCAGGATCCAGGAGGCTCTGCGTGGAGCGACGGACGAACTCGCCGGGAAGCGACCAGAAGACGTTGCGCACGTAGTAATCGGGGGTGGCGCGGTGGAGGATCGTGATCTCGCCGGAAGAGGCGATGTTCAGGCGGGGCTTCACCAGCGGGAGGTACGCGCCCAGCATCACGGTGGGGAAGGTTAGCCCATCGGGGGAATCGCTAATGCGCAGGAAAAGGCGGTCAACGTGGTCGCGGGGCCAGCGCACGAGGGTGAGGTGACGTTGGCGTTTGGCGTCATTGGCAAAGAGCTGGACGCCCTCGGCGACGACGAAGCCGGGGACGATCTCTATCATCTTCATCTGGGTGTCGTGGCGGACGCCCCCGGTAACCACGCCGAAGGTGACGAAGTACTGCCCCTGCTCGTGGAGGGCACTCTCCTTCGAGAGGTCGACGTCGAAGGTGCGTTCCTCGCCGGGCTTAAGCACGAGGGGGCGGGGGAGGCATCCACCGGCGTTGCGCGGAAGGATGTGGCGGGGATCTGCCACACGGGAGACGGAGAAGACGCCGGCAGGCGTGTCGCCTTGCCCGAGGACAAGCTCGCGGGGTGTGTTATTCCGCACGAGGAGTCGGACGGGGATAGCTTCGCCCAAGACGTAGCTCTTCGCCGGGAAGGAAATGCCCACCGAGACAGGTTCGAGGCGTTTCACCCCACCCTCCTGCGCCACAGCGAAGGGGACGCAGGAGGCGAAGAGCACGAGAGCGAGTAAGGTGCGGGGGAGTGCGAAAAGGCGCATCAGTTTTCCTTCGGTTTCGAGAAGTGGGTCAGCCCCTCTGCCGAGCGGGTGTTGGGGAAGACGAAGGAGAGCACCCACGCGAGCACGACGCAGACGGCAAGAGCAATACCGCCGTAGGTGAAGGGGTGCAAGCCTTCGTACACGAAGCCTATGCCAAGGCTGATAATGTAGTTCACCACGAGGGCAATCATCGCCGCGGCGCCACCGACACGCGGGAAGAAGACGCCCAGCAGGAAGAGCGCGGAGAGTCCGCCCGTAAGCGTGCCGATAAAGTTCTGGAAGGTGTCGAAGAGCGAACGGCTCGGCAGGACGGAGAGGATCAGCGCGGCGAGCACGCCCAGCCCGCCCACGGCAACCACGCACCACCGCCCCCAGAGCACCTGCGCATCGCCCGACATCTCCTTGCGGAAGCGCGCAAAGAAGTCGATGACGATGGACGTCGCGGAGCTGTTGAGGTTCGTGGCGAGGGTGGAGATGGTCGCCGCGAAGATGGAGGCGACGATAAGCCCGGCGATCACCGGATGCAACTCAATCGCCATGAAGATGGGGAAGATGGAGTCGCTCTTGGGCATGGTGATATCCATCAGCTCCGGGTGCTTGACGTAGTGGGTGTAAAGCGCGGTGCCGATGAGGTAGAAGATCACCGAGGAGACCACCGAGAGGATGCCGTTGAACCATATGGAGCGGCCGGCAGCCTTCTCGTCGGGGCAGGTGATGTAACGCTGGACGATGCACTGGTCGGCAGTGTAGCTGTTGAGGTTGGAGACTAGGCCCATGATCACCACCACCCAGAAGACCGGCTGATCGAATAGGAAGCGGAAGTCCCACATGCGGAACTTGTCGGCGTGCCAAGCCACGTTCGCGAACTCGCCGAATCCGCCACTGCCCATGATCAGCGCGAGCATCACCACGATCGCACCGCAGAGCAGGATCAGCCCCTGCACGAAGTCGCACCACACCACCGCTTCCACGCCACCGAAGAAGCAGTAGGCAATCGTTGCCACGCCACAGAGGAGGATCGCCACCCAGATGGGCATCCCCGTTACCGCACCCAGCGCGATCGCCGGCAGGAGGGTAACAACCGCCACGCGGCAGATCATGAAGATGTTGAAGACCGCCGCGCCGAAGAGGCGGATGCCGAGGTTGAAGCGTTGCTCCAGGTACTCATAGGCACTGGTGATATTGAGCCGACAGAAGAAGGGGAGGTAGAAGTAGATCGCCACGGGAGCCATCGCCAGGATGCAGAGCGCCATGGGGAAGTAGCGCCAGTCCGAGATGTAGGTCATGGTCGGGATGGAGATGAAGGTGATGGAGCTGAGCATGGTGGCGTAAATCGAGACGCCCACGACATACCACGGCAAGCTCTTCCCCCCGCGGAAGTACGAATCCGCCGTCTTCTCCTTAAAGGCAAAGTAGACGCCCATGCCCAGCATCGAGAGGAAGAAGAGCGCGATCACCAGCCAGCTCCCCCAGCCGAACCGCCAGCCCTGACGCGTAAAGGTCGCCACCTCGACCGACGTCGTCCGCGCTCCCGGTTTGACTTCGCCCCCTGCCACGACCACCGAAGGCATCCCGCCCGATACGCCCGGCACCACCGCCGCAGCCGCGCCACACCGCGGGAGCATCCCCTCGCCCAACGCGCCATATTCGCTCCAACGCCCGGTAACCGCGTGGAAGGCGTAGAGCTTGGTGTTCCAACCGAACTCCTGCGGGGCTTTCGTCTTTGCTTCCTGCGCCCACGCCTCGGCACTCATGCGGTTCGCACGATCCCAGAGCGCACCGTTGTACCCGCCGATGAGCAGGATGTGCTGGTCGCCAATGGGCAGGAACGCCGCGCCAATCGTCGCCACGGGAGCGGCATCGAGCTTGCGCCACGCCAGGACGCCCATGCCGTCTTTCCCATACGCGTAGCCATCGTAAACTGCCATCGGCTTGCCATCCTCGGCAAGGGCACTCCCGCCGTAGACCACGAGCACGGGATGCTTCTGGTCGCCATTCTGCACCGCGGCAACCGCCTGAACGCGTGCCACCCCCGGCAAGGGCGGAAGCTCACCCCACGTCCACTTGCCGTTCTCCAGCTTCAGCGAGAAGACGCGGTTGGTCGGCTTGCCATCCAGGTAACCGCCCGCGAAGTACGCGCCCTTGTCCCAACCCGCCGAGGCGGTCATGGAGAGCGTGCCGTAGGGGCAAGGAGGCAGTTCCTCACGCGAGCCGTCCGCCCGCAGGAGAAACGCCGAGGCTGTCGCGCCCTTCGCCGTAACGCCACCCACGCAGAGGAGCGCAGGCTTCGTTCCGCCCGCGATGGGCAAGTTCACCACCGCCGAGCCACCCTCTGCCACGCCTTCGGGAAGCGAGCCCAGCTCCTGCCACGTCTTCGCCTCCACGTCGAAAGCGCGGATCGCCGCAACCGCTTGCTTCGTGGTGCCGTCATGCGTCGACCCGCCTGCCACGATGAGCTTGCCTTCGAGCAGCCCGGCGAAGGGACGCGCCACCGCCTCGGGTGCCGGAGCCACCTCCTGCCACGACGTCTTCAAGGGTGCTGCCAGCGCACCGGAAACGGCGAGCAGGGCAGTTGCGAACAGGAGCGCGAATCGCTTCATGGGGTGTCCTCCGTCAGGGTTTTCAGTTCTCTCAACGCTTCATCGCGGAGCCACGGCTTCAGTTCCTCCCAGGGAACCTTCGTTTCCGTTACCCCGCAAACGCCGGGAAAGTACGAATACGGCGCGAACGTAAACTCCACGCCATCCTTATAAGGCAAGAAGAAGGGCAACGTTACCGCCGCGCCCGCCGTCGGCTCCCACGGCGCATAGTCCAGCTTCTGCTCTCGCGCAATCCGCGTGGCGAGCCACACGGCAAAGCTTCTCTGCACGCCCGGTCGCAACATCCCCCCCAACCGAAGCTCCTGCCACGAAGGCAAGGCGAGCACACCCTTCCAGACCGTCTCGTGGCAACCGTTCCCGCCCTCGTTGTAGTAGCCCGAGTAGTCCACGCCCACATACCTCGCACCCGCGAACGCCAACCGCACCCGCGCCCGGAGCGTCAACGCGCCCGCTACGAAGCTCGGCTCCCCAAACTCCTTCACATCCTGAATCTTCCGCGCAATGTGTTCCTGCATGGATGCCCCGGCTGGCAACTCCGTCCCCGCTTTGCTCGGCTCGTGCGCGAACGCCAAGTTGTAGAGGAACGCCCGCAACGCCTTCACCCGCGCTCCTTCCACCCCGTCCATCCACACCGGCACCTCTAGGTCCCACGTCGCATCCACATCCAGCCCCGCCACCGACGTCTTGCACGCACCCTGCTCGGCAACCGTCACGACCTCCCGCGCCCCAACGCAGAAGCTCGCCACCGCGCAAGCTATCGCCAGCCAAGCCCTCATTGCACCCGTATCCTCTCAAAAAGCCAACCGGGCAAACTCCGCAGAAGCCAGGCTATCCACCGCCACCTCGGCGTGACGTAGATAACCCGTTGCCCACGTTCCAACCCTTCTAGTATACAACATGCCGCTTCTCTTGTCGAGCACCGCCAGAAGCTGGAGGCTTGCCCCATCGCCGTGTCCACGAAGCCGGGCATCAGGGTAACCACCCGGCACCGCCCCCCGCGCAACCGCTCCCTCCTCCGATAACCTTCCATCGCGTTAATCATATACGCCTTCGACGCCGAGTAGCCGTTCGTATTCTCCAGCCCGCGCACCCCCGCAATGCTCGCCGTAGCCACGAAGCACCCGCAGTGCGCCACCGCCCATTGCGCCACGCGCTCGAACGCCACCACGTTCACCCGCAACGCTTCCTCCGTCCGCCCCCAGTCCGGCTCCTCCGTCCTCTCACCAAATCCGGCATTGTAAATCACCGTGTCCGCCCCCACGCTCGCGATGCGCTCCACGGCGTCCGGTGCCGTAACGTCCAGCTGAATCCCTTCTCCGCCAATCTCCGCTAAAGCCTCCACCCGTCTCCCCGCGGCGATCGCCTCATACCCCCGCTCGCGCAGCAACTCCACGAGCGCACGCCCAATCCCCGAAGTCGCCCCCAGCACCAACACCCGCTTCACGCGCTCCTCCCTTCGCCCTAGCCCTTACGCCGCGCCTTGCGCTTCCCCTGCGCCTCTTCCGGCACCCCCAACCGCAACACGTAGTCGAAGTGTGGCGGGATGTGGTCCTTCCGGTGCGCAATGCACACCACCGTCAACCCCGCCGTCGCCTTGAAGAGTCGGTCGAGGAGCCTCAGCAACTTCTTCCTCTCGGGAGCTTCCAGGTTCATGCACAGCTCGTCCAGGAGGAGCAGGTCCGGCTCCGACGCCAACGCCCGCACCACGAGCACCAACCGCACCAAGCCCGTCGAGAGCGTCCCGAGCGGTTCGCGCAGTTTCTCGTGCAGCCCTAAAGCCGTGAGCAGAGCCAATCCCTTTTTCCGCTGGTGGGGCGTGGGGCGTTTGCGCCTGCCCTCCTTGTCGAAGATCCCCGAGAACGCCGCCGCCTCAACCGTCTGCGTGCCGTCCAGGAACGCCTGCGCCTCGGGCGAAACCGAAGCCATCCGCGAACGTAAACTCCAGAGCGGCACGCCTGGTCCGGGCTTCTTCCCAAACCGCTCCACGTCGCACGCATACGCCATCGGATTATCGCCCGTGATGAGCGAGAGGAGCGTGCTCTTCCCGCAACCGTTCGGGCCCACCACGACCCACCGCTCCCCCTCGTGCACCTCCCAATCCAGCCCGCCGAAGAGCAAGCGCGACCCCACTTCCAAACTCAGCCCCCGCACCGAGAGCACCACCGGCGTTGAGAGCGATTTCGGATTCGGCGGGAACGTCAAGTCCTCCGCCTCGCTCACCCCCTCAGCGCGGAACGCCCCCTGCGCGACAATCTTCCGCGCCTTCAACCGGAGCCGGTGCGTTGCGCAGGGCGGGATCTCGTCTTCGTTGCGCACCATCACCACCAGCGTCCAACCGCGCTTCGCCAGCTCCGAGAGCAGGTCGCGCAGTCGCCCCTGCATGCGCGGATCCAGCCCGGCGAAGGGGTCGTCCAGCACGAGCAGGGGCGTGCGCTTCAGGATGGCGCGTGCGAGCATGAGTCGCCTCTGCTCCCCGTTGCTGAGCTGAACCGTCCAGTGCGGGTAAAGGGGCTTAAGCTCTAACGCCTCCTCGAGCCAGGCGCGGGTCTCGGCAAAGGCTCGCCGTTTCGACGCCTCACGCGGACGCACCTCAAAGGGGTTGATGGCGTTGACCGCTTCGTAGCTCAACGCCTCCTTCACCGTATGGAAGTCATACTCAATCGAGGCGTGATACCGCGCCTCTGCCCAGTCCGTCCCCGCCTGTCCTGCCTGCGCGTCAACCGTCACCAACGCCACATCGTCCGGTGCCAACCGCACCAGTTGCCGCGCCAGCCACGTCTTGCCCGACGCCACTGGGCCCGTTACCACCCACACCTCGCCCTCGCGAACCTCCCACCTCTTCCCCGAAATCTCTACCTCCAGCGCATTCATGACCCCAGTGCCTCCAGCACCTTCTTGCCCACCTGCGAAGCGTCCATAAAGGCGAACACGCCCTGCGCGATCATCTGCGCCGCCATCGCCATCAGGATAACCCCCGAGACCTTCGAGAAGATGCGGATGATCCCCTTCCCGAATATCCGCTCCAACGCCTCGGCAAAGTAGAGAATCGCCCCCAAAGCTGCAATCGCCCCCACGAAGCCCGCGAATCCGGCAAAGAACATCCCCCAGCCCACCGCCGGGTCTTTCAGTGCCTCCGCGCCGATAATGATAATGGGCGAGACGCACGCCGGCCCCATGATAATCGGGATACTCATCGGCACCACCACAATGTCGTCAATATTCCGCGGGCGGTGCGTCGCTGTCGGCGTCTCCGTCCCCAACGCCAACTCCTTCGCTAGCACCATCAACAGAATCCCCGCCCCGATTCTAAACCCTTCGATGTTCAGCCCGAAGAGCGTGAGGAATCCATGCCCGGCGAAGTAGCACACTGCCCCGCAAACCACCACCACCCGCGTTACCCGCAGAGCCACCCGTTGCTTGTGCTTTCCATCCGCCCCCTCCGTTAGTGAGAGAAACATGTTCAGCACAAAGAAGGGACAGAACAGGAAAAACAGCTTAACGAAGTTCCCCCACGCAAACAGCAGTGCTTCGCTCATATCCTTCTCTTTCTCTTTCGCCTTCCGTGTCCTGCTAGTATACCACACCCCTCTCCGGCAAAACGAAAGCCCTCCCCGCTTTCCCGCAGAGAGGGCAACGCTTTCTAGCAGGCGCAACCGCCCGCCAACGCCTGAGCCTTACGCCACCTTACGGCGCAACGCCAGCCCAGCCACGCCCAGCGCAAGCAACGTCAACACCCCCGGCTCCGGCAACGAAGTAACCGTAATCGTGTCCCACACGTAACCGGACGCGAAGCCGAAGTTGCCACCCGAGCCCACGGCTATACTCTTATCGCCTGTCGACAACGTTATCTTGGAAGGACTACTGGTCTCCTTTGTAAAGGTGAGCTCCAGGGTGTCGCCATCGCCGAAGAGGTCGACAATCGACCAGTCCGTCGCGCAGGCAGTGTATCCACCGGCACCCCTGTTCCCGGCAACACCCCAGCCCAGCTTGCCGTTCGCCGCAACGTAGATGTCGAAGTACGACCTTGAAGTCGACCCATCGCCCGCCTCCGTGCCGTTCGCACCGTAGACGGTGAAGAGACGCGTCCCGGTCTGCGTTGCCACCCAGCTGGTGTACTTCATCCCGGAAATGACGATGTTTACGCTCGTGTTGTCCTGGCTAATCGCCGTCGTGGAGGTGAGGGAATGCGTTCCTTCGCCGAACGCGTCGTTCGTTCCCCACTTAATGCTTGCTGCGCTTGCCACGCCGGCAAGGCAAAGAGCCAAAAGCATAAAGACTTGTTTCTTCATTCCCGCTTCCTCCTTGCGCTTCGACTGACGGAGCTTCCGCCCCCAGCCTTCCACGCGCTGAGATTCCTAATGACACCTCTAAAATATCACACTACCCCCCCCTGTCAACACTTTTTATCTCCTTGCAACCCAACACCTTATCCCAACTCCCCCTTGACGTCCCCTCGCCTCCGAACCCCTCCCCGGCAAAAAAGCACTCCTCGTCATCTCCAACGGGAAATCCGTCCGGGTAAACGGAGCCCTCGACGCCGTTGAGCGCGCCCTCGCCACCGCCGGCGCAGCGTTCGTTATCTTCGACAAAATCCAAGCTAATCCCCTGGAGCCGACCATCATGGAAGGCGTCCTCTGCGCCCGCGAGCATGGGTGCGACTTCATCGTCGGCTTGGGCGGTGGCTCGGTGCTCGACGCCGTACCCATCATTGCCGCCGTCGTTCCGCAGAAGTCCGGGCGCGTCTGGGACTTCGTGCAAGGTGGCACCGGCGGGAAGCAGAAGCTCACCGAGCCCTCCCTGCCCTACATCGCGATTACCACCAGCGCGGGCACCGGGAGCGAGGTCGATAGGTGGGGCGTCGTCACCAACCCGGCAACCCATGAGAAAATCGGCTTCCAAGGTGCCTTCGCCACGCTCGCCATTGTCGACCCCGAGCTCATGCTCTCCGTCCCGCCGAGCTTCACCGCCTACCAAGGCTTCGACGCCCTTTTCCACAGCGTGGAGGGCTACCTCTCGAAGTTCTGCAACGAAGCCGCCGAGATGGTGGAGCTGACCGCCATTCGCGCCATCGCCGAGTACCTCCCCCGCGCCGTCCGCAACGGCAACGACCTCGAAGCGCGCACCAAGGTCGCCTTCGCCAACACCATGAGTGGTTACTCCATGGAGGTGTGCTCTTGCGTCAGCCAGCACGCCTTGGAGCACGCCCTCTCCGGGCACCACCAGGATCTCCCCCACGGCGCGGGGCTAATCCTAATCTCCCTCGCCTACTTCGACTGCTGGATCCGCCACCACGTCTGCGACGAACGTTTCATCACCCTCGCCCAAGCTCTTGGCAAAGCCGACGCTTCCAAACCCGAGGACTTCCTCTCTGCCCTCCGCAACCTGATGACGGCTTGCAACGTCGCCGAACTCAAAATGTCCGACTACGCCATCTCCCCCGACGAATTTCCCCGCATGGCGGAAGACGCCCGCGCCACCATGCCTAGACTCTTTGCCTGCGATCGCTTTGACCTCACCCCCACCGACGCCCTCACCATCTACTCCACCTCCTAC
>CAVDHG010000048.1:0-1952 GCA_963608725.1 Agathobacter rectalis
GATTAAAAGATATAATTTCCACTCTTCGCTAGGTCAAAAGCTGAATTGGAATGACGTGCAATATAGTATTACTTGCATTTTGTCGATTTACCATGGATTTATTTGCCAACTTCTTTCTGAAATCCGTATGCGATTGGAGATCTGTTTGACCCTGTTGAAATAACCGGAGTGTTGCAACGTCCAAGGATGTGAGCGTGATTCCCTTGTTCTATTATGATGGCGACATTCCGTTTGTTCGAATAAGCGCTAATGCCTCAGGGGCCTATTCCCTCGTATATTGTTATGTGCGATTTTATCCTTCGGATTTAAATATCTAATCGGATTTTGTGCAGTATTCCCATGGTTATAGCAACGCAAACATTGCTTTTGCGTTGCTATAACAAGAAGGCAGAGAAGAAGTGCCACAAGCCAGAACAAAAACTTTCAAACTGTCAATGTTTGGCTGGGCGGGTTATTGGAAACGTTTTACGGGCGTAAATGATGAAATCCTAAGGGCAACGCAAGAAAAAAGATTACCCCTTAAATATTACATCGTTATGATATGTCAATGCCTCTTTGTCGGGATAAAATCTTCTAGGCAATTTAATTTTCTCGCCTTCATAGTTAACGAGCCATTGCTTTGTAAAGCTATCCTTCTGCTTTCGCACCTGTGTGGATATATGAATTTTATAATCTGGCGTTATTGTAATAAGGCCACAGTCAAACGCTTTATCATAAAAGGTATTGAGTAATAGCCCATTAGTGGGGGCAGTTCTTTCTGAGGCTGTACGACAGTTTCGGAATGGCTTGATATGACTCGCAACAAGCATGGCGGGCAAGGTCATACGGGAGATACAGCAGGTGCTTTCGTAAGACGCAAAAACGGCTGCCCGAAAGAAATGACGCTCCTGATTTACTTTGTTTCTGTCTGTCAGTGCGGATAAGGGCTTTGCACCATTTATTGGATTTGCATCGAACAAGGCAAGTTTTGTCAAAGATTCGGCCTGTACGCTGAGCTCGCCCCAATCGTTTTTGAATTCATCAAAAATCAAGCGGTCCGCTTTCGCCACATGGGGCGCTCCCTTAATCTTTGAATTGGGGTCAATAGCCGCAAAGTTTCTCATACGCATAACAAGAGAGCCGACAGAATGGGAGAATCGCTCAGCGACCTGTTGTATCAGTTTATTTGATGGACTTATAGCGTTTAATGGCGTTATACAGTACAACGCATAAGCAATGATAATGTCCTCTCGGCTCCATGCTGCCTTTTTGTCCATAGTTCAATACCTCCAATTCGTAATGGGGACTAGAAGTTCAAAGGTCCATTCGCTTTTGCATTAAAAGCAGAAATTACAATTACGCCCATATCAGGAGCGACGTTATACGTTCTTGTTTCGCCCGCTGGTAATACGACCGCGAAAGTCGTCGGACGACTTTCATCAAGAGTACAATTCATAAATGCACCTCACTCCCATAGACCTTACAATACAACTGTATAATACGGGACGATTGGTGTCAAGCATCAAAATTAACCGTGTCAACCGACACTAACCATCCTCTATCATGACATGCTACATATGCGTACTATTATTCGGTCGGAGGATACGTATATAGCAGTAGAAACTACTAGGACACTACACGAAGCATGAGGTCGGATATAGTTAGAAATAGCAAGAGGGCTAAATCTTTTAGGAGAGGTGTAATACATGAGAGCAAGGGTTGCCTATATCGTTTCCAAGTCCTTTGCTTGAGTATGCTAAATATTTCCGTTTTCCATCGCTTCCATGCTTGTCGTAAAATATTACACACTATTAATGCTTGGGCTCTTTTCGCAAAGGATGTGTTAATGCAAACAGACCTAAGGGAACTCCCGAGAAGTATTTAGACGGGTACTGTTGTAAAATTTCGTCTAACCTAGACGGGGCCAAATTCGCCCCCCCCGACTCTCTCCTCTCTTCTTCCTCCCTCCCCCG
>CAVDHG010000048.1:2085-11408 GCA_963608725.1 Agathobacter rectalis
GTCTCCGCACCGCGATCGACCCAATCTCGGTGCGGAGACTCCCCAAACTCGGTTCAAGGGGGTGGAAAAGGGGAATCGCTACCTTTTTGGTAAAGATAGAGAAAAAAGGGGGTGTCCGCACCGCGATCGGGGTGTCTCCGGTTCGCGTTTGGGTGAAACGCGGTGCGGAGAGAGGGGAAACTCGGTTGCGGGGGGAGGGGGAGGGGGTTAGCGGGAGAGTTCGTCGAGGGTTTGGATGGCGCGGGTGATGGGTTTGTCACCACAGCCACCGGCGGCTTGACGAAGGTAGTTCACCTCTTCGCGGAACATCGCCTTATCCTTGCCGTTGTTATGGCGTAAGTACGCGATGGCAATGTCCGAACAGGTCAGGAAAAACCACGGGCTTCTACCTACGTCGATAACCGGTACTCCGCGGTAGGAAACTTCGTTCGAGCGCAACACCTTGGCGACGGCACCGGAGTTGTTCTTTGGGGCAGAGGGCGAGACGGGGAGTTTGAGTCCGGTTGCGGCGTAGGTGCGGGCAGCGTTGAGCAAGCGGAGGGTGGCAGCGGCGTCGGCAGTCTCGCGGTAGTCGGCAGCGAGGCGGTAGAGGATGTCGCCATGGAGCGGATTGGCGAGGAAGACGCTCTCAAGGAGGGAAATCCGGCGCATCACGGGGAGTTTAAGGAGGTCGATGATTGCCAGAGCCATGCGCCCATCCTCGTAGCCCTGCAAGCCCTGATTGAGGGTGGTGGCAAGCCCCATGAAGACGTTGTGGCGGACGCTTCCGCGGAGGGGGCTAGAAGGCTCGATGCCTTCAGCGTACGGGAGGAGCCACTGTGCGCTTGAGCCGGTGCCGGTAAAGGAGTTATCGGCGCACTTCATGAAGTAGGTGTAATTGCCCCGCTCGCCCATGTAGTAGAACTGCCCGTCCGGCGGGGCGGCGACGGCAGTGGCGGCGACGTTGAGCGCGTTCATTGCCCACGCCCAGGAGCGACCGCCCTGATCCTTCCGAATGCCATTGTAGGTGCGGATGAACTTGCGCGGATGCCAGTTGCTGCGGGCGTAATGGAAGTTGGGATCGCTAGGCGTCATGTCCGCCTGCCCGGAGGCAGTTTTGGCGGGCTGACCCATGCCCATGGCGGGAACGGCTTTGTTGGTGACAAAGTGATTGAAGAAGAAGCTGGTTTCGTCGATCTCCGCGAGGTCGGCGGCGTAGAGGAGGATGGGCCAATCGGCTTTCTCCATCTTGAAGGGGGGGCGGTTAGACTTGGTGGGAATGCGCCCATTGCGGTAGATCTTCATGAGGAGGGCGCGCTGGGGGGTGGGCGTGCCGTCGACGTAGGGGGGGAAGATTTTACCGCCGAGGGCGACCCGCTCCCAGTTGGGGAACTTGGTGATCATGGGAGCGTCGTCGGTCATGCGGCGCACCATCTGGTTGATTTCGTGGATGGGCATGTCCATCAGCTCGGGGATGGTGAGCGGTGGGCGAGTATTGGTCAGAGACTGAGGTCCGGCGATCCACTCGCCAAGGCGCTTCTCTTCGTCGGTGACGCCCTGGAGGTAGTCATCGTCCGTGAGGAGGGCGAAGTCGCCACCCTTGCCTTTGCGCTTCTCGGCGACGGCGTGCTCGAGTCGGGAAGGGTTCCACTCCTCCTGCACGCGGTCGATGGGGAAGAGGGTGTTGCGGTAGCGGATGGCATAGGCGAGGGCGAGCTGTCGCCACTGGTCGATCTTCGTTGAGCCTAGAGCCAAGCCCAGACGCTGGAAGTTGAGGAGGATGTTAGGGTTGACGGGCCACTCGGCGGCGGCTACGGCACTCATCACCTGGGGACGCTTGTGGAGCCAAGTCCAGGTGGCTTCGTTGATTTTGTTTGAGCCGTATTTGGCACGCACCACGGCTTCCACGTAGGCGAGGTAGGCTTGGCGCACCCGAGGCGTGAAGGCGTAGTCGCTCTGCTTGAGCGCGTTGGAGACGGCGTCCTTCGCCTCCTGTTCCGTCATGGGCGCACCGAAGGCGGGGAGCGCAACAGCCATCAGCACCACCGCCATGCACAACATTCGCAGATTCATGCGTTTACCTTATCATATGCGCCGAAGGCTCCGCAAGCTCCGGGGCGCACTCGACACGGCGCAGGGAGTATGTTAAGATGGACACGAAAGGGCATTGGGAACCATGTTTGACATTTGCTTTCAGGGCGCGGCGCGGACGACAACAGGCTCCATGCATATCGTGGATGTAAACGGGCTGCGTCTGCTCTTGGACTGCGGGCTGTATCAGGGGCACCGCAAGGAGGCGTTCGAGCGGAACCGCAAACTCGCGGTTGACGCTTCGGGGGTGGACGCGGTCTTACTCTCGCACGCGCATATCGACCACAGCGGAAACTTGCCCTCGCTCGTGCGTGCCGGTTACCGGGGGCCGATCTACACCACCGAGGCAACCCGCGACCTCTGCGACCCCATGTTGCGCGACTGCGCGTACATCACGCAGCACGACGTGGAGATTGTCAACCGGCGCAGGAAAGCCGAGGGGAAGACGCTCTTTGTGCCGTTGTATGAGGATGCGGACGTGGAGCAGACGTTGGCGCAGATGGAGGGCGTGCCTTACAAGCGGGCGGTCGACCTGGGGAACAACGTGATGGCAGTCTTTCACAACGCCGGGCATATCCTCGGCTCGGCGTCGATCGAGGTGGTTGCCAAGCAGCCGAACGGCACGTTGAGGAGGCTCCTCTTCTCCGGAGACCTCGGGCAACCCGGTGCGCCGATCCTGCCCCCGGCGGAAGTGGTGGAGGGCGCGGATGTGCTCTTGGTGGAATCGACCTACGCCGACCGCAATCACCCGCCCCGAGAGAACGTCTCCGGGCGTTTGCGCGACTACATCCTCGACATCTGCCAGCAACACGCCAAGCTGATTATCCCGGCGTTCAGCGTGGGGCGCACCCAGCAGATCCTCTTCTTCCTAAATGCGCTTCTGCGGGAGAAGAAGATTCCGCAAGTGCCAATCTACGTCGACTCCCCGCTCTCGTTGAAGGCAACGAAGATTTACGCTCGCCATACCGCGTGCTACGGCGAGGCAGCGAGCGCGTTGCTCCGGCAAGGCGTTGACCTCTTCCGGATGCCGGGCTTGCAGTTCCTCGCCACCGCCGAAGAATCGAAACAGCTCAACACCGCCCGCGGTCCCATGATTATCATCGCCGCGAGCGGGATGTGCGAGGGCGGGCGCATCCTTCATCACCTGCAGCACGGCGTCGGAGACCCGCGCAACATCGTCCTCATCGTGGGCTACCAGGCGGAAGGGACGCTCGGGAGGCGCATCGTGGAGATGCAGAGTCCTCTGCGAATCCTGGGCGAGAGCTTCGAACTGCAGGCTCGCGTACACACCATCAACGCCCTTTCCGCCCACGCCGACCGCACAGCTCTCCGAAACTGGGTGCGCGCCGTTAACGCCAAAGGCTCTGTGAAACACGCTTTTGCCGTCCATGGCGAACCGGAGAAGGTTGAAGCGATGTGTCAGATCCTGCAGGAAGAAGGCTATTCGAAACCCGTTGCGCCTGCGCCGGGGGCGCGGTTTAAGGGGTTGTAGGCTCCTCGTTCCCGATTGCAAGCTCCCTAAACAAAAAATGCCCCCGAGCGGAATCCGCTTCGGGGGCTGAGGGAGGGGATGTAATGAGAAAAGGAATGAGCCACAGTGGCTCCTAACTGTCTGTAGTGTAGCACCTTCCCAGAAGTGCGCGAGAGCCTTTCTGCTTTTTCTTTAGGACTGCATACCAGAGTATACAGGAGCGCGGGCGAAGTGGCTCAGTGCCGGAGGAGCAGGAAGAGCCCGCCGAAGATGCCGACCGCCAGACAGTAGAAGCCGAAGCGCCAGAAGCTGTTGCGCCCGAGCAAGCGCACCATCCACGCCACACTCGCGTAGCCGACCGCCGCCGAGACAATAAAGCCGATGAGCGCGAGGGGTGGCGTCAGCCCCGCGAAGGCTCCGTTGTCATGTTCCGAAAGAGCCTTGACCACGTGCAGGGCGTTTCCGCCGAGGATGACGGGCACCACCATTAGGAAGGAGAAGGCGGCGGCTTTCTCCGGAGCCACGCCCAAGAAGCGCGACATCGCGATTGTGCTCCCGCTCCGTGAGACGCCCGGGAGCATTGCCACCGCCTGCGCCACGCCCATCCAGATGCCTCGGACGGGCGAAACGTCGCGCCCGGCGTCGCGACCAAAGCGACGCGTTGCGAGCAGGAGGATGCCGGTAAAGATGAGGGCACCGCAGACGAAGCGCGGACTCTCCGCAAGCTCCTCCAATTGGTCTTCGAAGCACAGCCCCACCGCGACCGCGGGAATCATCGAGAGGATCACCGCCACGGCGAAACGCCACGCCTCCCGTTCTCTGCGCCACAGCCCGGCGAAGGTCTCCGCCACGAGCTTGCGATAGTAGAGGAGCACCGCTACCAGCGTCCCGCCATGCAGGAGCAGCTCAATGCCCAGCCCGCTCACCGCCTTGAATCCCAAGACCGCCTGCGCCAGCACCAAGTGCCCCGACGAGCTTACGGGAAGAAACTCGGTCAACCCCTGCACGGCGGCAAGCACTGCCATCTGCAACGCTTCTGTCATTCCTGCTCCCCTCTCGTTTAGATCGGCTTGGACGCCAAGGCTTCCCACGCGCCGTCGCTCGGCGTCGCCCCCTCGGGCGCAACCACCGTCATCGCGCACTGCCCGCCCTCGACGAGGCGTTGCGCCAGCGACTGAATCTCCTGCGGCGTAACGGCGCGGTACGCTTCGAGCACCGCCTCCGGGTCAACCGGCAGACCGAAGAGCACGCGTCCTGCCACCCAGCCGATCGGGGCTTCGTCCAGCTTCAACCGGAACCGCCCGCACAGATAGTCGCACGTCCTGCGCACTTCTGCCGAGCTTGCCGGGCGATCGCAGAGCCTGCGCATCTCCTCGCGAATCGCCGTTGCGCACTGCATGGCGCGGGCGGAGTCGCACCCGGCGGTAACGACGAGTGCCCCCGTGTCCAGCCCTAAGGAGAGCCCGCTACTCACGCTGTAACAGAGCCCGCGACGCTCGCGAATGTTTTGGAAGAGGCGCGACATCATCGTCTCGCCCAGCAAGCATGAGAGCATCGCCAGCGGAGGCATCGCCTCGCGCTGTGCCACTCCCGGCGTGCGCCACCCGAACGCCAGCTGCGTCTGCTGGATCGCCCGGCGCACGATGCCTATCGGCTGGACGGCAACACGCCCATTGAACGGCTTCGGCTCGCGCACGCCACGCCCTCGGCGCAACCGCCCCGCCAACGCCTTCACCGCCTCCACGCACGCATCGTGGTCGACGCTTCCGGAGAAGGCGAAGAGCGTCCGCTCCGGCGTGTACTGCGCCTTCAGATACGCAAGCACGTCCGAGCGCGAAAGCCCCGCCACGCTTCGGAGCGTCCCGGCAATGGGTTTCCCGAGCGGGTGCTTCTGCCACAACTGCGACACGAGCCGATCAATCGCCACGCAGTCGGGCTGATCGTCGTACATCCGAATCTCTTCGGCGATCACGCGCCTCTCGCGTTCGAACTCCTTAGGGTCGAAGACGGAGTGATAGAAGAGGTCGCCAAGCACATCCAGAGCCAACGTCAGCTTCTCGCGGGGCACGAGGGCGTAGTAGCAGGTGTTGTCGCGGTCGGTATAAGCATTGATGGAGCCACCCTGCGCCTCGATCGACTGCGAGATCGCCTTCGCCGAACGGCGCGCCGTCCCCTTAAAGAGCATGTGCTCGATAAAGTGGCTTACGCCGTTCAACGCTTCGGGTTCGTTGCGAGAGCCCACGCGCACATGGATTGCCAGGCGCACGCCCTCGGCGTCCGGCTTCGCGAGCGTAACCACGCGAATGCCGTTCGCCAACTCCGAGACGCGGAGATTCTTGAGCATGGGTGCTCCCCGCCTTAGGCGTGCGTGCTATCCTGCCCGGGCGACCACTCTGCCGCCACAGGGCCTCGACGCCCCGGCGCGTAGATCGGGCGCGAGATGGTGGGAGCTGCGTGGTGACTTTCGGAGCCATCGCGAGGGCCATCCGCCTGCGTCCGCGCCCAACGCCGAGCAACCGGTTTCTCCTGTCTCGGGGGGTGCGCCTGCGCCACTTCCGGAGTGGAGGTCTGCGCCTTCTCGGGCGAACCGTGTGGCTTAAAGCGTGGGGTGCGCTCCGGGCGCGTCTCTTCAACCGCCTTTGCCGACGCCGCCGGTGCCTCTTCTTTTACGCGCTGAACTTCGGGCTGCGCAGGTGCGGACTCCGCCTTCTCGGGCGCAGGCTCTGCCTGAGGCTCGGGAGCGGTCGCTCCTTCGGGCGCGGGAGCCGAAGCCGGTTTCTCCTCGCGGTCGCGACGCCCCTTCCGGCGCAACGGCGCAGGTGCGGGCAGGGCTTCGAACATCCACTCTTCGGGCATGGTGCACTTCAGAGGTTCATTGATGTAGGCTTCAATGTCGGGGATGATGAAACTCTCGTCCTCATCGGCGAAGGAGATCGCCGTGCCGGAATGCCCGGCGCGTCCGGTGCGCCCAATGCGGTGCACGTAGTCCTCCGGTTCGTAAGGGAAGTCGTAGTTCACCACGAAGGCGATGTCGTCCACGTGGATCCCGCGCCCGGCAACGTCGGTTGCCACAACCGTCCGCACCGATCCTGCGCGGAAGGCGTCCAGGATCTTCAACCGGCGCACCTGGCTCACGTCGCCCGAGAGCACCTCGCAGGGGATTCCGCGACGGCGCAGATTCTCGGCTATGCGCTCGGTGGAGAACTTCCGATTACAGAAGATGATGGTGCGCGCTCCCTCGTTGCGCTTCAGGTGATTGTAGAGGAGCGTGAACTTCTCCTCTGCTCGCGCAATATAGACAATCTGGCGCACGGTGTCCGTGGCGAGACTTTCCGATTCGATCTCCACGCGCACTGGGTCGCGCATCCACATCCCCGCGAGGTTCATCACCGTTTCGTTCAACGTCGCCGAGTAGAGCATCGTGCACCGGTGGTCGCGATCCGGGAGACGGTTGACAATCGCCCGCACGTCCGGGATGAAGCCCATGTCCAGCATGCGATCCGCCTCGTCGATAACCAGCGTATCCACTTGGCGCAGGTCAACAATCCGGTTGCGCACGTAGTCCTTCAACCGCCCCGGCGTGGCAACCAGCAGATCCACCGGTGCCTCTTCCAACTCGCGCCTCTGGCGATCGTAATCCATGCCTCCGTAAACCGCGAGCGAGCGCACGCCCCCGCAGTACTTCCCAAGCGCTTCGGCGTCCTTGCAGATTTGAATCACCAGCTCACGCGTCGGCGCGAGGATGAGCGCACGGGGCGTCCCCGGCGTCATGTTGCGCTTTTCGGGCGTGCGCAGGTAACGCGTCAGCACGGCGATGAGGAACGCCGCCGTCTTGCCCGTACCCGTCTGGGCGCGCCCGGCGACGTTCTTACCCGCGAGCGAGAACTCCAGCGACTGCGCTTGAATGGGCGTGCAATACTGAAACCCGAGGTCGGCAACGGCGTGCAGAATCTCTCCGGGCAGACCAAAGTCAACGAACCGCTTCTTGCCCTCCGCTTCGGGCACCTGATAACTCGCCGGATCCCACGCGGCGTGCGCAGCGGCGTTCGCCTGAATCTGCGCTTCGGTCAACGCCCCACCGGGACGCTCCGCGCCCGAAGGCGTATTGCGGTTGACGCGGTCGGTGCGTTCTCCGCCACGGCGTTCGCCATTGCGGCGCCCGCCCTCACCATTGCCCCGAGGCGGACGTGGCGGACGCGCTCCCCCCTCCGAGCGTGGGCGACGCTCCGAATTGCCTTGCGGATTCCGAGGCTTACGCGCTCCCTCCGGTGCGCCCGCGCCTTCGCCGGGATTCCCCGTCCGGGGTTTGGCAGAGCGCGAACGCGTGGGTGCTCCCCTTCCGGGGCGGGCTGCTCGGCGTCCATTGCCCTGCCGATTTTTGTCTGAACGATTCTGTGAAGATTTCTTGGCGGGAGGCTTCGAAAGTCCCAAGACTGCTTTAAGCGTATTGAGAAGACCCATGCGGCGTCCTCCAAAGGTAAAAGAGTGGCACCAGGCTTAGGCGGCAAGTTCCGCCGGTAACTCCCGGTAAAAAGCGAAAGAGGGGCGACGTCCTCGCGGTGAAGACGTCCGCCCCCTTCGGAACCCGGGCGGGAAGAACCCGCCGGGGATTTAGCGCTTCGAGAACTGGAAGCGGGCGCGTGCACCGCGCTGACCGGCCTTTTTGCGCTCCTTCATGCGAGGATCACGCGTCAGGCAACCGGCTTTCTTCAACACCGCACGAAGGTCGGGGTCGAGCGCGCAGAGGGCGCGGGAGAGCGCATGACGCATCGCGCCAGCCTGTCCAGCCACGCCACCGCCGTTTGCGGAGACCAGCACATCATATTTCCCAGCGAGGTCGGTCATCGCCAGGGGCTGGTTGATGTAGTCCCGGAGGGATTCGCTCGGAATGTAACGCTCAAGGGCAACGCCGTTGACCGTCCACTTTCCGGAACCGGAAATGAGGCGAGCATGCGCCACGGCGGTTTTACGACGCCCGGTGGCTTTGGCAAGTTCGTTAGCCATAGTGTCTAAATCCTTTCAGAGAATCAGAGGCTGAGCGTTTCGGGCTTCTGCGCCGCGTGCGGATGCTCGGCTCCGGCGTAGACTTTCAGGCGCGTCATGCGGACGGTCGCCGTGTTGTTCTTCGGGAGCATGCCCCAGACCGCGTCCGTGATCAGGCGCGTGGGATTGCGCTCGCGAATCACCGAAGCCGGGGTCTTGGAGAGACCGCCACGCCAGCCGGTGAAGTCCACATACTGCTTCTGCTCGTTCTTCTTGCCGGTCAGTGCCACCTTCTGGGCATTGATTACCACCACGAACGCGCCGGTGTCCACCGAGGGAGCAAAATCCGGGCGATCTTTACCACGGAGCGCATTCGCCACCTTAACGGCAAGCCGTCCGAGGGGTTTGTCTGCCGCGTCAATGATATACCACTTGCGGCTGTTGTTTTCGGGCAACTCAGGAAGAGTCGTCTTGGTCATGTGTGTACCCTGTCTTTCAATAAGTTACTGACTCTGCGGTGTTCGCCTTCAACCGTCCGGCGGTCGCGAGCCTGTATTCACGGGGATTCTGCCGGGGCAAGACAACAGGGAGTATAGACGTGTCCTGCCAAATCCACATGAAAGTCCGCCCATTTTACCACAACCCCTCCTCCCCGCGCAACCCCCCTCCCTTTCCCCACCCCTTTCCTCCCCAAAAACTCGATTCAACCCCACCTCCCCCCGCAACCGAGTTTACCTCGTCTCCGCACCGCGTTTCACCCGATCGCGGTGCGGAGACACCTTGATCTCGGTTGCGGGGC
>CAVDHG010000049.1:0-11399 GCA_963608725.1 Agathobacter rectalis
CGCAGTCCTCATGGGACTTACGACCGCCCTCCATGCGGTTACCTACACGTGGGACGCTGATACCGGTTCCTTTAAGAACGGGAGTGAAACGCTCGGCAAGTACAAGGACATCACCTCGCTCATCATTACCGTGAACTGCACGCGAAGCACGGACACGATTACGAAGACCTTCTTCAACCTTGTGCAGAAGAACGGCGAAGCCTCCACGACGAACCTGCTCACCTTCGGCGTTGCGAAGGACTCTAACGTTTACAAGGCGCAGATTACTCTTACTGAGAATAGTGCGTTTCTTGGTGGTGGGCACTGGTCTTCGGCTCGTGCGGGGGAGAACAAGACCTTTACGACGGTCTTCACCTTCGATAGCCGGGACGGTCAAGGCGTCTTCCAGAAGCTCCTTGCCAGCTATCACTTCGACTACGGAAACGCCGACCAACAGGACCTCTGGTCAAACAACAGGAACGCAGACTTCAACGGGAAGAGCTTCGACAGCTTGACGGCGTCCGACGGGACGACGATTACGAGCGCGACGATTCAGATTGAAGGCACGCCGGTGCCGGAGCCGGGATTGCTGGCACTGTTGGCACTCGGCGGGGCGGGGTTGGTCTTGCGCCGGAAGGTGCGGGCATAACGGGTTTACGCTTGGTGTTCCTTGGGGCGTATCCTTCGGGGTGCGCCCTTCCTCTATCCGGAATCTCGGTTGCGGGGGGTGGGGTGGGGCTGACGGGCGGGGGTATTTTTGGCATAATATAACAAGTACATTATGGGTAGCCGGGAAAACTCTTTCACCTGTCAACGGTGCGGGGCGTGTTGTCGCGTTCCGGGATATGTTCGCCTCACGGAGGCGGACGTGCTCGCCATTGCCCACCACCTCGGTTTGACGCCGGAAGCGTTTGTCGAGACGTTTGCGGAATTGACGCCGAGCCGGACGGGACTTCGGATTAAGGGTTCGCCCGAGGAGCCTTGCGCCTTCCTGACGCAGGAGAGCTTGTGCCGGATTCACGCCGTTCGCCCGCAACAATGCCGAGATTATCCGGCACGGTGGCAGAGTCGCGACATTGAGCGCGTTTGCCAAGCACAGAGGAATTTGTCATGCACTTCTTTCTAGACGGCGGGTGGCTCTTTTGGTCAATCATCGCCCTGACGCTCGTTTCGGTGGGGGTGTTCTTGGATCGCCTGTTGCGTCTGCGCAAAATCTCCACCGACCCTAAAGACTTCTTGCGAGGCGTCTTTAATGTGTTGGACAAGGGTCAGGAAGAGGAAGCTCTCGCCATTTGCGAGGAGACGCCCGGGCCCTTGCCCGCTTTGGTCGCCGAAGCCCTGACTCACCGCTCGGATAGCGAAGTGCACCTGCGCGAAATCTTAGCCACCACGGCGCACGCCGAGCTTGCCCGTTTGGAACGCCGTGCCATGCTCCTCTCCCTCTTCGCGCAACTCCTGCCCCTCTTTGGGCTGATCGGCACCTTCATGGCGGGCTACGAAGCGGTCTGCGCGATGAATGCGCAAGCGCCGCTGGTTCAGACGGGAGTGGTCGTCCACGCAGTTGCCAACGCGCTGAGCACGACGATCGCCGGGTTGGTTGGGGCAGCCTTCTGCTATGCGGCGCATCACATCCTGGTCTTGCGCATCGATGTCTTGAGCTTGAATATGGATAAGGGCGTGGCACTGACGTTGGACTACCTCGCCCAGCACGATCAGGAAGAGGGAGTGGGTTATGCCGGCGAATAGCCAGTTGCCTTCGCCCTACATCTGGCAACGGCACTCCTTCTCCGGGAGGCGCATCCCGAAGAGTCGCGTGGTGCGGTCGTTCCTGCTGATGGTGCCGTGGCTCTCGTTTATGGCGTTGGGGTTGCTCTTTTTCTGCTTGACGCGTCAGACGCTGGTGCAGTCGGGGCACGTGGTGGAGTTAACCGCCGGGCGGGCGGACGAGGGGCTGCTCATGCGGACGCCTGCGGCAATTGTCCGGCGTTTGGAGGCTCCGAACCGCCGAGGCGTTACCGTGTTGCTCCTGGACGATGGGCGTTACGCCTCCGACAACGCCATGGAAATGCGTGCGCTCTCCAAGGCGCGCCCGGGAGAGGAGCTAAACTTGCTCCTGGATAAGCACCTGCCCTATGAAGACGTCCAGCACTGGATCGAACGGCTGAAGGCGTGTGGCGTCAAGCGGTTGAATCTCGTTGTTTCCGAAGATGATTTACTTCCGGAGTTTCGGACGCCCTAATGGCGCGGCATCTCAATATTGAGCGCAGGCGCAAACGTATCCGCCATTACTATACGGCTCGGCGGCAACGCTCCCCCCTGCGTCGTGCGTTCACCTTTTGGTGGGGAGCGGCGGTGCTTCTGGCATTGACGGGGAGTGCGCTCTCGGGGCTGATCTTCCATGGGCGGTTCGCGCTTCCGGTGCGAGACGCTGGCTCGCGGTGGGAGTTGCCGAGTCCGAGTATGCGGCTCTTGGTGGCTTCGGCGTCTGCGATTGAGAGCGTGGTGCGGGCGGGGAATGCTCGGCGCGTTGCAATTGACGTCTTGAAAGAGCGCGATGTAGGAATCTCCTTGGAGGCGAAACTGCCGGAGTTGAAGCCGTTGCCCAAGGCGTTGCAAGCGGAAGCCCCGCGCATTGTCTTTGCGCGAGAGGAGGTGCCCGACAAGATCTTGCCACCCGTGCCCGCGGATGCGCTTGCGGAGTCTGCCCTCGGGAAGGATGCGCTCGTAACGCGCCTGGATGCTTCGTTGCAGAAGGCGGAGTTTGCGTTGGAGCCGGCGAAGGATACGCCACCGGTTGGGGCAGGCTCGGCACAATTTTGGCTGAAGCTCGACGACTATGGACGGGCGGAGGTGATCTTGCGTCTCTACCCGGCTGGGGAGGAGACGGCGTGGTTGCGCCACCTGCGCGTGAAGCTTGAGGCGAGCCGAGGAAAGCAATCTGCCGAGGGAACGGTTACAATTATCTGGAACAGGGAGGAAACGCCATGAGAACGCTCTTCTGCTTGTTAGCCTTTGCAATCGCCTGCCCGGTGCTGTTCGCGCAGCTGACCTTTCGGAATGCGAGCGCGGTTGAGACCGACTCCAAAGGGCACGTGATCGAGAAGCTCGACTACGACCGCAAGATCGTGGCGACGAACGGTTTGCCCTCCGCCGCAGAGTACCGGGCGGAATTGGCGGAGCGCGAGCGGATGAAGAAGGTGGCGAGCAAGGTAGGACCTTGGTTCGAAGCGATTCAGCGGTTGGAGGTTGATCAGAAGGCGGGCGAGGATAAGTACGCGGGGAACGGCGGGGGAATTGTCGGAGACGGCGCTAAGGGGGTCGGGCAGACGGGTCCGGGGATGGTGGCGTACCTAGAGACGTTGCGCGTCTTTACGAGCAACACGTCCGAGGGTGGCTCCGTCTCGCGGGATGCGAAGCAACTCAAGGCGGCTCTGGATGAACTCCTCTATCGGCGAGGCGGGGAAGTGGTGTGCGGTCCGTCTCGGGGCGTGAACATCGGCTATCCGCTGGAGTTGCTCCTGGTGCGGTATCAAAGTTGGAAGGCGCAAAGCCTTCCGATGAAGGAGCTTTACGCCGCGAAGTCGGCAGACCTGTGGCCCGGAGCCGTGCCGAAAGATGCCGAGCGGGTTACCAAGAAAATCACGCTCTACCCGGATGAGCATGGCTATATCAGCACGGGGCTTTACGTTCCGCCGGGCGAAGTGGTTACGATCAAAGCCGGGAGCCTGAAGGGTAAGCTCGTGGCGCAGATCGGGTGCCACACCGACAAGCTCGACGCCAAGATCGTCCCGCTGGATGAAGACGGCAACCCGATGGACGACCCGTACAACCCGGTTGTGCCCAGCCTCGCGAAGATTAAGATGGGCTGGGAGCAGGTAACGGATAACCGCGCGCTCTGGCGCTGGCCGGACATGGTGCGGCGTTTCACGATTGAGAAGAAGCGCGAGGAGATCGGGCACGTGCTGGGCGGAGTGCTGTGGTTCCAGTGGAGCGGAGGGGATCGCCCGATGGACGTGGAGATCTCCGGATGCGTCCAGATGCCGTGGTTCCGCTTGGGGATTGATACGAACGAAGATTGGAACGAGCGGATCTCTAAATACCCCGCGCCGTGGGCGGAGTTGCAGACGAAGACGATTATCCTTACTGTGCGCTCGGAAGACATCCGCCACGTGAAGAATATGCAGGCTCTCGCGCAGTGGTGGGGGAAGGCTGCGTGCATCATGCTCCGCGTTTCGGGCAACCCCTTGCCTACCGATCAGGAGGCAGCGAACTTCCGTTACGCCAAGCGCGAGTGGGGGATCGTGGATAGGAAGCTCGTGCAGTTGAATCCCGACGCCCCGCCGGACTCCGAGGAGCTGGCACGCGCAGCGAGCGAGGCGCAGAAGCAAGCGGGCGGTCAAGCGGTGGTGAATCGTTATGGCGACGAGGTGCCCCCGGAGCAGGAACCGGTTCCTGTTAAGACCGGCGGACCCGTTGCCATTAAGAAGCCCACACGCGAGAACGAGCCGAAGTTCAAGCCCATTCGGATTGTCGACGACACGCAAATCTCCGTGGGAGCCGGGCACTCGGGTTATCCCATTATGTGCATTCACTGGGGCGGGGGCATGATGGACCTCGCCGGGCTCCAGCGCGCCGGGTCGTGGGGAGCCTTGCACGAGATTGGGCACAACCTGAGTCAGGGGGCGAGCGGGCTCTTCGCTCTGCCGGGGAATACCGAAGTGGTGAACAACTTCTACGGCACCTGCACCATGAACCTCCTGAACGGCACGGCGTTCCCGCGCATTAAGGCGGATCAGTGGGATGCCATTGCGCGGAAGGTCTCCTCGAAGACGCCAAACCTCTGGATGTCCAGCTCGGTGGGCGAGAGACTGGTTTTCTATATGACGCTTGCGCACGTCTTTGGCGTGGAGAGCGTGATCCGCGTTGCCACGGATATGTACGGCAAATACCCCGCCTCGGCGATCGGCGACAAGCTGTGCTGTGCGTGGTCGAAGGCGGTTCAGCGCGACCTGACGCCGTACTTTGAACTGTGGGGGCTCCCGCTCTCGAAGGCGACGTACACGTTCACGCAAGACTGGGTGCCCTGGCCTTCGCCGGATATGGATAAGAGCGCGATCTTCGCTACGCCGCCTAAGGATCGCTACGCGCAAGCGGAGGATGAGCTCTCCTTCGCAGACTGCCCCGCGGAAGTGAAGACGCGCCGACAGCTCCGCGAGCGGGCAAGCTTCGACAAGCTGAAGTTGCCGTAAGGAGTTGGCATGTCCTGCATCTTCGGACCCGTCCCATCGCGTCGTTACGGTCGCTCGCTCGGCATCGACCTCGTGCCGATGAAGACGTGCTGTTACGACTGCCTGTTTTGTCAGCTTGGGGCAACCCCGCGCACGACTTGCCAGAGGCAAGACTATATCCCTGTGGCGACCGTGCTCCGCGACCTTGAGGCGTGGATGGCGAAGGGCGAAGAGGCGGACATGTTTACGCTCTGCGGTTCGGGGGAGCCAACGTTGCACCTGCACTTCGGCGAAGTGTTGCGGTGGATTGGGGAGCAGGCGCAGAAGCCTTCGCTCCTCATGAGTAACGGCGCACTCTTCGCCGACGCCCAGGTGCGCCGTGATGCAGCCCTCGCTAGTCGCGTGAAGATTTCGATGCACTTCTGGGACGAGGCGAGTTTCCGGCAAATCGTGCGCCCCGCGCCGGAGCTTCGCTTCGCCGATGTCTACGCCGGCTGGCAACAGTTCCGGGAAGAGTACGCCGGCAAGCTGGACGTCGAATTCTTCGCCTTGCCGGGAATCAATGACGCGCCTGAACAGCTCAACCGCGTGTTGGAGTTGCTCGCTCCGCTCCGCCCGGACACGGTAACCGTCAACTCCGCCGAACGCCCTCCGGCAGAATCTTCCGTGCGGGAAGTCCCGGCGGAAGAGCTAGCCCACCTTCGGCGACTCTTCAGCACGGTGGCAAAGACGTGCCACGCGCAACAACCCGTCGCGACAGAGCCGTACAGCGAGGAGGCGTTGCTCGCGCTCGCTCGGAGGCATCCGCTTTCGCCCGAGCAGTTCGCCCGTTACTTCGGCGTTGCCCCGCAGACCATTGAGGATGCGCTTCGGCGTCATGCGGGGGATGACCCCTATGCGGCGCGTGCCCTAACCAATCACCACCAGTAGGGGCGTTCCCGGATGGGGCTTCGCGGTTTCTTCAGTTCCTTCGTTAGCCCCGAGACGGAGTTTCGCCTGCACCGCCCGATCGTGGGCTGGACGTCGGCAATCGTCCTCGGGACGGCTCTGGGCTTCTTCTACGGGGGCGGACTTTTCTGGCTGTGCGTGGCGACGTGTACTTGCTTCTGCGCGTGGCGGAAGGGCGCGAAGGCTTCGCTTCTGCTGTGCCTGACGCTCCTTGCGCTGGTGGCGTGGCGCGCTTCGGCGGTGCACGACCGCGTGCAGGCGTCGCGAGAGCGCGTGGAAGATATTGAGGAGGAGGGCGAACCCTTCGAACTCACGGCAACCGTCTCGCCCGACCGGCGTATCGTGGAGCGCAAGCGGGGCGGGCCGTACTGTCGCTTCACCGCCGATCACGTGCGCTTAGCCGACGGCTCGGAGCTCCCCGGCATCACGTTCCACATCTTCTACTATGACAAGCGTGGGCTCTTCCCCCTGCCGGGCGAAACGTGGCGCATGATTGCCACCTTGCGCCACGGCAACTTGGCGTACCGGCGCAACCTCTCGGTGCGGGGCGAGAGAGCGTGTCATCTCCCGGAGGAGGATCGCCACGACTCCCCGCGCTACCGCATCGCCACCTTCCGTAACCGCCTCGCCGAACACCTCGCGCTGGGCGTCTCCCCGGAAGAAGCCGGGCTTACGCAGACGATGACTCTCGGCACGCGTTCGCGCATGACCTACCAAACGCGCCAACGCTATGCCGACGCCGGGATCATCCACATCTTCGCCATCTCCGGCTTGCACGTGGGAATCGTGGCGGGGCTGCTGGTCTGGCTCTTCGCTTATGCCGGGCTGACCCTTCGCCTGCGGGCGTTCCTCTTCTTTCCGGCACTGGTCGCCTACCTGCTCCTTATCGACGTCCCCCCATCCGCCGCCCGCGCCTGCCTGATGGCGATAATCTACTGCTTCGCGCCGTGCTTCTTGCGCAGACCCAGCGCAGCCTCGGCGTTCTTCTTTACGGCAGCAGCCGTGCTTCTTGTGGAGCCTTCGTGGATCGCCAACGCCGGGGCGTTGCTCTCCTTCGGCGTCCTTGGCGGGATCTTGCTCTACCTTCACCCGCTCGCCTACCTCTTCAACTTCGCCATGGGTTCGCGCAAGGAGAAGAAACCGCTGGGCACGCTTCCCCAACCGCCCGCGTGGCACATGCGCCTGCGCCGAGGCGTGGCAACGCTCCTTGCGCTGACCCTCTCGGCGTGGCTTGCCTCCATCCCGCTCTGCCTTTACTTCTTCGGCAGGTTCTCGCTCGCCGGGCTTCTCCTGAATCTCTTCGTGCCTTCGCTGACGCTCGTCATCGTGTGGTGCGCGTGCTTGAGTGTGGGATTCGGCTTTGTGCTCCCGATTGTCTCGGTGCTCCTAAACCGTTTTAACGCCTTCTTGCTTGCCCTCGTGGATGCGTGCTCCTCGTGTCTTCTGGAGCAACCGTGGGCAGTCGTCGAGCTTTCCGATTCGATTAGCCCCGCGCTCATGCTTCTCTTGGAGGGCATCTTTATCGCGCTGGGACTTCTCTTGCAACAGGTCGAACGCACTCTCCGCGCACGCGATCCGCGAGATCCGCAGTTGCGCTTCTCGCTTCCCGCGCTCAACATCGCGAAGGCGCAACCTTAAATCAACTACGCCTCGGCGGCACGCCGGGCAACGTCAATCATCCGCTTGAGGTCTTCCGCCTTGCGCGTTTCTCCGGCAAGACGCAGGATCGGCTCGGTGTTGGACGCCCGCACGCCGAACCACGCATCCGCCCAGTCCAGACGCACGCCGTCGAAATCGATTCGATGCTCCGGCGCACCGAGAAGCTCAACCACCGCCTTCTCTACGCGGGCTATCGCTGCCTGGCGATCCTGTACGCCCTGGACGTTCACCTCGCCCGAGGAAACGTAGCGCGAGATGATGGGATCGAGCACTTCGGCAAAGGTCTTCCCCTGCTTCTTCGCTTCGGAGACGATGCGCAGAGCCAGGCACGCTGCCAGCTCTCCGCTGTCGCACCAATGGAACGCCCGGAAGTAGTAGTGCCCTGCCACCTCGCCTCCGCAGATTCCGCACCGCTCCCGGAGGGCGGTCTTGGCGAACGCCGCGCCAACCTTAACCATCAAAGGTTCAAAGCCGTCTTCGCGCAGGGTTTCCATCACGCCACGGGAGGTGCGCACATCGTGCACCACCACTTCGCCGGGCTTACCCAAAAGTCGAGCATAGAGCGCGATCATCGCGTCCGGCGGGACGAACCGCCCCTTGTTGTCAATAAACGCCACGCGATCGGCGTCGCCATCGAACATCAGCCCCAAGTCGAGCTTCCCCTCCACAACCGCCTTGCGCAACTGCTCGCGGTTCTCCGGCTCCAAGGGGTTGGGACCATGATGCGGGAACGCGCCATCCGGCTTCGCATTGAGGGCGCACGTCGCCGAAGCGAAGAGTTGATTCGCGAGAATCCCCGAGACGCCGTCGGAGCAGTCCACCGCGTAACGCACGCTCGTCTCGCTCGGCAGGAAGGCTTTCATCCAGTCCACGTAAGTCTGGAGAGAATCAATCACGCGCACCGCTCCCGGGGTCGGAGCCTTCTCGGGAATCTGCCCTTGCTCAATCCACGCTTCAACCGTCTTCAATCCCATCTCGTATCCGCACGGACGCGCCTCCGCCTTCGAGACTTTCAGCCCGTTGTACTCCTTGGGATTGTGCGAGGCGGTAATCATCACGGAGGCGCCGTAGTGCCCCTCGGCGGTGAAGAAGTAAACCATCGGCGTCGTGGCTAAGCCCAAGTCATCAACCGAGGCTCCCGCTTCGGAGAGCCCCTTCACGAGGGCATCGCGCAACGCCGGGGAGGACTCGCGAGCGTCCCGCCCCACGAGCACCTTCTGCGCCCCCAGCAACGCCGGCAAGCACCGCCCAACCTGATACGCCAGCTCGGGCGTAACGTCAACGCCATAGATCCCGCGGATGTCGTAAGCCTTAAATGCCTTCATGCTCTGTGCTCCCTCTTTTTCCGTGTGCCTGTTACTCAACCGTAGTGTGCCTATCACTCAACCGTGCAGAGAAGCCCCTTGAGGTACAACCCCTCGGGGAAGGTCAACGCCTCCACGTGATCCGGAGCTTGCCGAAGCTCGTGGAGAATCCGGACTCTGCGCCCGGCGTCTCGCGCCGCCTCCGCGACCACCATCCGGAAGGTCGCCGGGTCAATCGCCCCGGAGCAGGAGAAGGTCGCAAGCATTCCCCCGGGCGAAACCAATTTCAGCCCGAGCAAATTGATGTCCTTATACCCGCGCAACGCCTTCATCGCCTGCCCCTTCGTCTCGGCGAACTTCGGCGGGTCGAGCACCACAAGGTCGAAGGACTGCGCCCGGTCGCGGAGCGTACGCAATTCCTGGAAGACGTTGCCTTGCAGGAAGCGCACCGCTTCGTCTGCCATGCCTCCGTTCAACTCCGTATTGCGCTTGGCGCATTCGAGCGCGGGAGCCGAGAGGTCAACGTGCGTTACCGCCGCTGCTCCTGCCACCTGCGCTGCCACGCCGAAGCCACCCGTATAGCTAAAGGCGTTTAAGACTCTCCGCCCGCGGGCATACGACGCCACGAGCCGACGGTTCTCGCGCTGGTCGAGGTAGAACCCGGTCTTGTGTCCGCCCTTAATGTCCACCGCGTAGCGCACGTTGCCCTCGTGGATAATCAGAGGCTCGGCAGGGAGTTCCCCCGCAAGCAAACCCGCCGAAGACTCCAACCCTTCCTTCTTACGCCCTTCGCCGTCGCTCCGCTCATAGAAGGCGCAAGCCTCGGTAAGAGCCATCAGCTTCTCGACAATCAGAGCCTTGTAGCGTTCGGCACCAGCCGTGGCGAATTGCCCAACGAGCACGCGCCCATAGCAATCGACCGTTACGCCCGGAAGCCCATCCGCCTCGGCATTGACCAACCGGAGCGCGTCCGTCTGGAACCGCTCCCCCATGCCCTCGCGAACGGCGAGTGCGGAGGCGAGGCGTTCCTCGAAGAAGGCACCATCCACCTCGGCGTCCGACCCCACGCGCCACATCCGCACGCGGATTTGGGACTCCGGCGACCACGCGCCGACGCCGAGCACCTCCCCGGAGGCGTCCTTTACGAGCACGGTTTCTCCGCGCTCGGGTTCACGCGAAACGGTCGCCACCGCGCCCGAGAAGATCCACGGGTGCCCCCAACGCGTGGGGCGGTCCCGGTTCGGCTTGAGGGTTACAATCTTCACGCGTTTTCCCCTTCCTGGGCGAGTGCCTGCGCTTGAGCCTCGAAGAGCTGAGCGCACCCCTGCTTGGCAAGGGCACGCAAGGCGTCGAACTGCGCATCGTCAAAGGGTTCGTGCTCTGCTGTGCCCTGCAATTCCACGAAACGCCCATCGGACGTCATGACCACGTTCATATCCACGTCGGCAGTCGAGTCCTTGGCGTAATCCAGATCCAACGTCGGCTCGCCGTGGCAAATGCCCACGCTGATCGCCGCCACGCGCCGGAGGATAGGCGTTTCCTGCAAGGCTCCGCTCTTCAGGAGCGAGCGCACGGCGTCTTCGAGGGCAACCATTGCCCCCGTGATGGAGGCGCAGCGCGTCCCGCCATCTGCCTGCAAGACGTCGCAGTCCAACGTAATGGTTCGCTCGCCGAGCTTGGTCAAGTCCAGGCTTGCCCGCAACGCCCGCCCGATGAGGCGAGCAATCTCCACGCTCCGCCCATCCTGCTTCAACTTCTTAATATCCCGATCTTTGCGCGTGAGGGTTGCCGAGGGCAACATGGCGTACTCTGCCGTAACCCAGCCTTTGCCACTGTCGCGCAGGAAGGAGGGCACCTTTTCCTCGATGGAAGCGGTGCAGAGCACCCACGTGTCCCCCTGCTTAATGAGCACCGACCCGGCGGCGTGCTTGGTGAAATGGCGTTGTATAACGGTTGTTCGCATCATGCCCTTCGTCCTTCTGGTTTTGACCCCTTAGTATACCAAGCCCTGCCCTCCGCCACACCGCCCCCTCACCCCACCTCCTGCAACCGAGATTGACCAGTCTCCGCACCGAGATTGACCCGATCGCGGTGCGGAGACACCCGAAACTCGGTTGCGAGCGGTTTCCTGGGAGAGACCGGGGCGAGTTTGCATAAGTGCTTGAGTTTTCGTCGGGGGATTCCCGCCTTTTTCGGGATAAAGGCTTACAGGGAAAAGGGATGTGGCGAAAAGGGGCGGAGTAGGGGGCAAAAGCGGGGAAATTTTGAACCTAAAAAGGGG